>CAMWNB010000008.1 GCA_947175495.1 uncultured Porphyromonadaceae bacterium
CGACCTTTGGGTTATGAGCCCAACGAGCTACCACTGCTCCACCCCGCGATGTTTTACGGGTGCAAAGGTAGGAGTTTTCTGAATACCGTGCAAGTGCTTTAACCTATATTAACAATTTTGCGTGACTTAGTCAAGGCCTACGATGACGGTGCGCATCTTGTCGGCGTCAAGATAAAGAGCTGAAACTTCGGCTATTTGTGCGGCGGTGATGTCGGCGGTGACTTTTTCTTGTCGGCTGAAGTAATCGTCGGGCATGCCTACGATTAGCGACGTGATGTAGTGGTCGCCGGTGGCGATGGCGTTGTCGAGAGCGGCGGCGAGACGTGTCTGCTCGTAGAGGCGCGTGCGCAAGAGTTCATCGTCGCTGAGCGCGCGGGTGGCCATGGCGCGCAGTTCGGCGCGTAGCTCGTCGAGAAGCTGTTCGGCATATTGCGGCGCGCATTGTGCCGAGATGTCGATGTAGCTGCCTTCGCGCACACCGCAGAGCGACGATGTGATGCCGTAGGTGAGGCCCTTTTCCTCGCGGATGTTCTGCATCAGACGGCTGCCGAAGAAACCGCCGAGGGCGGTGACGGCGAACCGCAAGGGCAGATAGTCGGGATGGGAGCGGGGAATGGTGGGTATCATCACCTGCACGGCACACTGTTCGGCGCCGGGGTGTGGAATGTGCACCGTCTGCGGCGGACGGGGCGCGAATGGCACCACGTTGAGGGGGCGTGCGTCGCCGTCGGCGAATGTCTCGGCCAGAGCGCAAACGGCCCGCTCGTGCTCGGGGGTGATGTTGCCGCTGAGGAATACATGTATGCCGCGGGCACGGAACACAAGCGCCAGACGGCGCAACACCTGCTCGCGGGCGATGGAGGAGAAGTCGTCAGGTTCGGCGAAGCGCACCTGCGGGCTTTCGGCGCCGGCAATCAGGCTGAATGCTGCTTTGGAGGCGATGTTGTCGACGCGGCTGCGGGAGTAGGCACTCTGGGCGGCGAGCTGCGACTTCACCGACTCCATGCGTCCGTCGGGAAAACGCGGTTCGTTGACGAGTGCGAAAGCCACGGGCAGCAGTTCGGAGAGCGACGAGGACGGCACGCTGAGGTCAAGGCGGGTAAAATGGTCGGCGCAGTTGCCGTGGAGCGCCGCACCGCGGAAGTCCATCATGTCGGCCGTGGTGTCGGAATCGTAGAGCGCCGAGCCTTCGGGCAGCAGCTTGGCGGCCACGGCCGCCAGGGCCTGTGTGGGCGCCTCGTCCTTGCCGCCTTCGCCCACGATGCAGACGCGCGCAATGGGGCACGACGGGTCGGCCATCACATGCACGCGCGTTCCATTGGAGAGCGTGGTCACACGTTCGGGCGGAAGCACCATGTGGCCGAACGGGCGCACGGGCGGCGGTGTGCGTCGGTCAAGAGCGTTCATGGCTGTTGCTGATAAGGCGGCGCGCCTCTTCGAGATCGGCCGGAGTGTCTATGCCTACAGTGGTGATGTCGCTTTCGGCTGCGCGTATGCGCAGTCCCGCCTGCAGCCAGCGCAGCTGCTCGAGGCTTTCGGCGCGTTCCAGGACCGACGGGGGCATGGAGGCCACTCGCTCAAGCACCTCGGAACGATATCCGTATAGACCTATGTGGACGTAATAGGGTGCGAGCGCGGGCCACTCGGCCTGTTCGCTGCCGCGCACATAAGGGATGACAGAGCGCGAGAAATACATGGCAAAGCCGCCGTCGGTCAGTACTGCCTTCACTTTGTTGGGATCGGCCAGTTCTTCGTAGTTGCCGCGGAACGGGCGCACGAGCGTGGCGATGTCGGTGGCGGGGTCGTCGAAGCAGCCGGCGAGAGCTCTCAGCTGCTCGGGATCGACGAATGGCTCGTCGCCCTGGATGTTGACAATAACGTTGGCATCTGAACCGCTCAGACGGTAGGCTTCGCGAACGCGGTCGGTGCCGCTGCGATGGTCGGGCGAGGTCATTACAGCCGCGCCGCCGAAGGCGTGTACGGCGTCAAGTATGCGGGTGTCGTCTGTGGCTACCAGTACGGTGTCGAACACCTGCGCTGCGCGCTCATAGACCCATTGCACGACTGGTTTGTTGCCGAGCATGGCGAGTGGTTTGCCGGGGAAGCGCGTAGATGCGTATCTCGCCGGGATTATGGCTATGAATTTCATGATTTCTTCTTGAAGTAGCGCGGCACCAGAAAGGCGCCGGCAATCAGATAAACGTAGTAGGAGAACAGGCGCCACACTATGGCCAGCAATAGCGCGAGGCTGGTGTTGCCGATAAGGTCGCCGTAGTAGTTGGAGAAGAGCCACTCGCTGACGCCACTGCCGCCGGGCGTGGGGCTGACCATAAGCACCACCCAGACCACGAACTGGCGGCCGAACACCAGGAAGCCGTCGGCCGACGGCACGAAGCCCCAGAAAAGCGCGTTGACCACCAGGTAGCGCGAGAACCACGACACGACGGTGGCGCCGAACACGTTGGCCCACCAACGAAGCGGGCGATGGCGCACATGGGCCGACGTGGCAACCATGTTGCCCGTCATGCGGTCAATGGCCGGTTGCCAACGGCGTATCCAGCGCAGCGAGAATATCTTGTGAAACACCCGCGCGACGGCCTGCGGACGCCACAGAATGCCCGCGTAGAGCACGAAAGTGTAGACCACGATGGCGCTGTAGACTGTCCAGAAGATGATGCGCACGCTGCCCAGCACCAGGCCGCCCTCGCCGAAAAGGCTGTCGAAGGGGATAGTGAGCACGATTATGGGGCAGAACAGCACAAAGAAGAACTCGTCGAGCATAAGTGTGGTGAGCGTTAGCGTGGCCGCGCGCCCCACGGATATGCCCTCGCGGTTGAGGTAGAAGATGGCTGCCGGACTTCCGCCCACGGCCGAGGGAGTGATGGCCGATGTGAAAGCGCACATCAGGTCGACTTGCATGGCGCGTCGCCACGAAAGCTCGCCGTCGGTGATGCTGCGGAAACGCCATGTAAGGCCGAAATCGCGTCCGCACATGGCGACGGCGGCAAGGCAAAGACATGCGATGGCGCGGGCATCGAAGGTGACTCCTGCGACAGCCTCAGAGTTGAACTCGCGCGCGAACATCCACGCCACGGCTCCTATGCCGATGGCGGTGGCGAGAGCCACTTTCCAGCCTGTTTTCTGCAGTTGCGTTGCCATGTTATTGCCTGCGGGTGGCTTCGAGGGCTTCGATGAGCAGTTGCGTGGCTTCCACAGGGTCGGGGGCATCGGCGATGACCGTGCTCACCGCTATACCGCTTGCGCCGGCCACCATGACCTCTATGGCTTCGTCGGGGGTGAATTCGCCGGCGGCCACAACGGGCAGCTGCATCTCGGCCTTGCGCACGTCGGCCACGATGCGTTCTACGTCGGCCACGGACAGGCCTGCCGGCAGCGTGGCATAGTCGATGTCGAGATTTTGCGTGCGCAGGATGTCGTTGGCACCGGCAGCCTCGATTCCGATGATGGCCTCGGCTCCGAGTTCCTCACGCACCTCAGCGGCACGTCCGGCGCTGGCGCCCCGCAGCTGCACGCCATGCAGGCCTGCATCTTTGGCCACCTCGGGGCGGTCTACTATGGTGAGGAATGTGCCTGTCTCCATGCACAGATTCTTGAGCTCGAGCGCCGTCTCGCGTACGAAGTCGTCGGATGCGCCGGGGAGGTCGAGCTCCACCCAGTGGCATCCGCCCTCGATGGCCATCTGCGCGAGCTCGGCCACCGAATATCTGTCGTTGATGCGTGCTATAAACTGTAACATAGTTGCAAAAATACAAAACTTATGGGAGAAATGTTGTATATAAAGATTAAAAATCACCGTCGCATGCGCTCCAGCGCGCCGGCCATGCGCATGAACGCGCTGCTCTGCACGAAAGGCCGGAGCAGGCGCCTCGTGCGGTGGTGCATGCCGGCCTCGCCGTAGGCAACGGTGCGCTTGCGTGGTGCAGATGCGACGGCGCCGAGGAAGTCGGCCAGACGTGCGTCGAAATCGACATGCCGGTCGGCATTGAGTTTTGGAGCCATGAGCATTTTCATATAAGCCCGGTCGTCGCGGTTGAGCGCACTCAGCGCGTCCAGAAACCCCCCGATAGCGTGGTAGTCGCCGACACGCAGGAATGCTTCCGGATTGAAATCGTCCACAACATCGTCGGGTCCCCAGTAGAGCGGCACTGTGCCGGCAACAAACGGTTCGAGAATTTTCTCGGTCACATATCCCTGCAGCCGGGTGTTTTCAAGGGCCAGGTTAAACTTGTATCTGGCAATGAAGGGGATTTTCTCGCCGACAGGGCCACCGGTGTTGTTGCGCCACGGGCCACCATAGGCAATGGGTCCGAACATATCTTCTACTGCGTCAACAATTTCAATGCGCATGGGGTCGCAATTTGCGGAATTGCGCATGAGAAACGAGCAAAACGGCCTGCCGGCAGCTTCGGCGCCGACACGCGGCGCCGAAGTCAGTTCGTCGTACTCGTAGAGCATGTAGAGAGGATAGCGCAGATGGCGGTCGCCGAATTCCAGATGATGGAACGACAAGGCGTAGTCACATTCGTTGAAATCGGGCACGTCGTTCTCGCCCGTGAAATACACCTTTACGGATTTCTGATAGTCGAGGTGCCGCAATCCGCATCGAGAATAGAACAATATATCGGGCTCCTCGGCAGAAGAAGACGGCAGCACGGCGACATCCGCGCCGGCCTGCATTGCCGCGAGGAATTTGTTGTCGTACTCATCGAACGTAGGCCAGAAATCTACGAATTTTACTGTGATCGTGTGTGGCATTGACGCTTGGTTTGCTTTCAACTGCAAAATTAGCCAAAAAATCCAATCATGACCCGGTGCCGGAGTGCTTTTTCTTGGCGAGGTTGGTAAGGATCATGCCCGCCACGATGATGAGCATGGCCGCAACTTGCAGCCAGCGCAGGCGGTCAAGGCCCATGATTACGGCCGAAATTGTGGCAAACACCGGCAGTAGATATTGATAGAGCGACACCAGTTCCGAGCCAATCGACCGTATGGCCGGCTGCACGAGAAAATAGGCTATAAACGTGGGACACAGCAGGATGAAGCTTATCTCCAGCCACGGAGCAGCCTCTGATGTGTGAAGGATGGGCAGACGGTCGAAGCCTATGGTGAGTAATATGGCGGGGATCGCCGCGAAGAAAAACACCCAGCGCAGGAGACTGACAGGGCGGTAGCGTCGTGTGGGGCCTTCGAGGATGACGAGGTAAAACGCGTAGCAGATGCACGACGCCACGGCCAGGCAATCGCCAAGCAGATTGTCTTGCCCTGCTTTGCCTGTGCCTCCACCGGCAATGACTATGACGGCGCCGACAAACGAGATGGCTACGCCCGCTCCCTCGAGCCATGACGGACGTCTATGCCGGAAGAGCACGCCGATGAGTATGACGAACACAGGCGGCAGCGTCATTATGATGGACACGTCGATGGGGTTGGCATAGCGCAGCGACATCACAAAAAGGTAGATGAATCCGAAAAGTCCGACGAAGCCTCCGAGCACGAGCCGATGCCAGTCGTGTCGCGCGATAGGAGTGTTGCGGACGAATGCCGAGGCGAGCCAGAATAATATGCAGCCGCCGATGAGGCGCACGGCCGAGATGCTTTCCGACGTCATCCATTCGGGGATGAGCGCTTTGGTGAACGAGACATTGACGCCCCAGAAAATGGTGGCGACGAGGATACAGGCATTGCCTGCCAGAAAGCGCCTGGCGGCGGGGCGCGGCGATTTGGGGGATGAAGTGTTCATACATATATAAACAAAGAATGCGCGAAAGTGGGTCGTCGAGGGGAGGGTTTTGGCCATAAAATAAGTGCGGGTGATAAAAAACTGCGATGATTTGTGGATTCACTTCAAAACAAATTATTAACTTTGCTGCTTGAAACGGCTGTGTCCCCGCGGCCGGACATCGTGCTATCGGTGTGCTTACATATTTTTAATTATTCAACTACACGACAATACGGAGAGTATGGGAAATGAAAATTCAGAGAGAATACAGACGTCCATCCTGAACGCGATGGAGAAAAAAGCGCTTGTGTGGCTGGCCGAGAGGCAACCCGCGTGGGTCACGTCGGACATGTTGTCGTATGTGGGTGTGGCTGGAGCGTTGCTGTTTGTGGTATTCTGCATACTCGCCAACAACAATATCGACTATCTGTGGCTTGCTCCGCTGGGCTTGGTAATCAACTGGTACGGCGACAGCCTTGACGGCACGCTTGCCCGCGTGCGCAAGCTTCAGCGTCCTGTCTACGGTTTCTTTATCGACCACTCTCTCGATGCTCTCACCACCTGCCTGATATGCGCCGGCATAGGCCTGTCGCCTTTCATGCGCATGGATGTAGCCTTGGTGATTCTCGCCGGTTACCTGTGTATGTCTATTTATACATATTTATCAACCATTGTGATGAGCGAGTTTCGCCTCACCTATGGCAAATTAGGCCCCACGGAGGTGCGCATAATCATTATCGTCGTGTGTATCCTCTATATTTTCAATCCCTGGAAAGATGTGGCCTATGAGATAGCCGGCGAAAAATGGACTGTGTTCGATTTCATCGGATGTGCAGTGGCCGCAATTCTCTTCCTCATCTATATATGCTCCATGGTCAGCGATCTGCGTCGCCTTTCCATCCAGGATCCCGCCAAACCCTTCAAGAAATAAACCGAAACAACTTATATTATAAGCTGATACTTGCATGACAGAGTTAGCTCCCAAATACAATCCCTCGGAAGTCGAGGACAAGTGGTACGCCTACTGGCTTGACCACGAGTTGTTCAAGTCGGTGCCCGACGCACGCGAGCCCTACACCATAGTGATTCCGCCGCCCAATGTGACCGGCGTGCTGCACATGGGACACATGCTCAACAATACCATCCAGGATATCCTCGTGCGACGTGCGCGCATGATGGGCAAGAACGCCCTGTGGGTTCCCGGCACCGACCACGCCTCCATCTCCACCGAGACAAAAGTGATTCAGAAACTCGCCAAAGAAGGCATCAAGAAGACCGACCTCACCCGCGAGGAATTTCTGAAGCATGCTTGGGAGTGGACCCACAAACATGGTGGCATCATCCTGCAGCAGCTGCGCAAGCTCGGCGCTTCGTGCGACTGGAGCCGCACGGCGTTCACTATGGACGACAAACGCAGCCAGAGCGTGGTCAAGGTGTTCTGCGATCTTTATGACAAAGGTCTTATCTACCGTGGTCTGCGCATGGTCAACTGGGATCCCCAGAACCGCACGGCCATCAGCGACGATGAAGTGTTCTTCGAACAGGAGCAGTCGAAGCTGTATTATCTGCGCTACTATGTGGCCGACGACGATATGACAGGAGCCACAGGTGCGGAAGAGGAGGTGATACACACCGATGCCGAAGGTCGCCGCTACGCAGTGGTGGCCACAACACGCCCCGAGACCATCATGGGTGACACCGCCATGTGTATCAACCCCAAGGATCCCAAGAACGCCTGGCTCAAGGGCAAGAAGGTGGTGGTGCCTCTCGTGGGCCGCGTGGTGCCGGTTATCGAAGACCGCTACGTCGACGTTGAGTTCGGCACAGGCTGTCTCAAGGTGACCCCCGCCCACGACAAGAACGACAACATGCTCGGCAAGACCCACAATCTCGAGACCATCGACATCTTCAACGAGGACGGGACCGTGGCCGAGGTGGCGGGCATGTACGTGGGCATGGATCGTTTCGACTGTCGCAAGGTCATCGCCGAGGACCTCGCCAACGCCGGCCTAATGGAGAAGGTGGAGGACTATGTGAACAACGTGGGTCTCTCCGAGCGCACCAAAGTGGCCATAGAGCCTCGTCTGTCGCTGCAATGGTTCATCGACATGAAGCATTTTGCAGAGATTTCGCTCAAACCTGTGATGGACGATATCATCCGCTTCGTGCCCGAGAAGTACAAGACCACCTACCGCGTTTGGCTCGAAAATATCCAGGACTGGTGCATCAGCCGCCAGTTGTGGTGGGGTCACCGCATTCCGGCCTATTACTACACCGACCCCGCCGACGGCGAGGAGAAGTTCGTTGTGGCCGAGAACATTGATGCCGCTTTGCGTAAGGTGCATGCCTTCGACAGCTGCATAGGTCTCAGCATCGAGGACCTGCGTCAGGACGAAGGTGCACTCGACACATGGTTCTCGTCGTGGCTCTGGCCCATCACACTCTTCGACGGCATCAACAATCCCGGCAACGAAGAAATCAAATACTACTATCCCACGTCAACGCTCGTCACCGGTCCGGACATCATCTTCTTCTGGGTAGCCCGCATGATTATGGCCGGCTATGAGTATGTGGGCAAGCAGCCATTCAACAACGTGTACTTCACCGGCATCGTGCGTGACGCCATCGGCCGCAAGATGAGCAAGAGCCTCGGCAACTCGCCCGACCCGCTCGACCTCATAGCCACCTATGGCGCGGATGGCGTGCGTATGGGCATGATGCTGGCTGCTCCTGCCGGCAACGATATAATGTACGACGACAAGCTGTGCGAGACAGGCCGCAATTTCTGCAACAAGATATGGAACGCGTTCCGCCTTGTGGCAGGATGGGAGGCCGACGACTCGCTGGGCCAGCCCGAGGTGAACCGCACCGCTGAGCGCTGGATGCGTTCGCGCATAAGCGCCACCATGGCCGAAGTGAACGACTGCTTCGATAAATTCCGCCTCAACGAGGCACTGATGGCTGTCTACCGCCTATTCCGCGACGACTTCTCCGGCTATTATCTCGAGATGGTCAAGCCTGCCTATCAGCAGCCTGTGGACGGTGCCACGCTTCGTGCCACCAACGCCTTCTTCGACGAGCTCCTGCGCATGCTGCATCCTTTCATGCCATTCATCACCGAGGAACTGTGGCAGCATCTTGCCGACCGCCGTCCCGGCGAAAGCATCATGTATGCCTCCATGCCCGCAGTGGAAGAAGCCGACAACGCGTTGCTCAACGCCATGGCAGTGGCTCAGGAGGTCGTGGGCGGCGTGCGTGCGGTGCGAGCCAAAAAGAACATCCCCGCCAAGGAAGACCTGCGCCTGCTCGTGCTCGGCACGCTCGACAAAGCTGTGCACGGCGTCGTGTGCAAGCTCGCCAACGTAAGTGAGATAGTGGAGAACGCAGAGAAAGATGCCACGGCCATGTCATTCCTCGTCGGCACTACCGAGTATGAGGTGCCGATGGCCGCCAGTCTCGACGTCGAGGCTGAGCTCGCCCGCCTGCGCAAGGACCGCGACTACTACACCGGCTTCAAGGCATCTGTGGAAAAGAAACTGTCCAACGAGCGTTTCGTAAACAACGCTCCGGCCGCTGTCGTAGAGACGGAGCGCCGCAAGTTGGCCGATGCCGAGCAGAAACTCGCCTCCATCGCCGCCTCCATCGCCGCCCTCGAGAGCTGAGGCGCGCTCCGCCAACCATAACAATCGGACCTGTCTGACGCATCGGACAGGTCCGATTGTTCTTTTTGCATATAAAAAACGCAAAAATGGAGTGGAGCGGCTTATATGTCGCGGGAAATTTGTAAATTTGTACATTAATATACCTATTGGAACAAATAACTCCCATATATATGAAATTCAACGTATCCAGCAAAGCTCTGCACAACGCCGCATCGGCAGTGAGCAAGGTCATCAACAGCAAAAACACCATCACCGTACTCGACAATTTCCTGCTGTCGCTCTCGGGCGACACGCTGCTGATCACAGGCATGGATTCCGAGAACTCGCTGACCGCGCGCGTGGCCGTGACCGATGCCGATGGCGAGGGCCGCTTCTGTATCAACGCCCGCTCGCTCGTCGACTTCCTCAAAGAAATACCCGACCAGGGCATCACCTTCGACATCAATCCCTCCACGCTGGAAATCAAAATAGACTATAGCAACGGCATAAGCAACTTCGTGGCCGTGAACGGCGACGAGTACCCCGTGTACAAGAGCCGCGAGGACAATGAAGAGCCTATTGAGTTCGAATGTCCCACGGAAGAAATCATCAAGGGTCTTGACTACACCATGTTCGCCGCCAGCACCGACGAGTATCGTCCTGTGATGCAGGGTGTGTTCTTCGACATCAAGCCTGATGCGTTCACTTTCGCCGCCACCGACACCCGCAAACTCGTGCGCTACATCACCCGCCGCGTGCAGGCCGGCAGCCAGGGAAGCTGCATCATGCCCATGAAAGCATGCTCGGTGCTCAAGAATGTGTTCGGCAAGGACGAGACCGTCAAGGTGGTCATGACCTCCAAAAACGCGACCTTCAGCAGTGCGACCTACACTTTCAAATGCTGCCTGCTCAATGGTCGCTATCCCGACTACAACCGCGTGATACCCGCCAATAACCCCTATACGCTGACCGTCGACCGCCGCTCTCTGCTGACGGCCGTGCGCCGTGTGGGTGTGTTCGTCGATCCCGGCTACAGCCTTGAGAAGTTCCGCATCGGCGCCGACACCATGATTATCAAGGGCGACAATAAAACCAACCAGAGCACCGCGCGTGAGCACACTCCCTGCTCGTTCGACGGCCCGGACCTCACCATCGGTTTCAGCTCCATCTATCTGCTTGAAATCCTCAATGTGCTGCCCACCGACGACATCACCGTCGCTCTGGCAGACCCTGGCCGTCCCGGCGTGTTCCGCCCCATGGAGGACGAGAAAGACACAGAATTGCTCATGCTGCTCATGCCCATGACCGTAACCGATTTCTAAGATGGCGCTGACACTGAAAAAACCGCTCGTATTCTTCGACCTGGAGACCACAGGCACCAACATCACCCACGACCGCATTGTCGAAATCAGTTTTATAAAACTGATGCCCGACGGCACCACAGTGGAGCGCTCGCGCCGCATCAACCCCGAGATGCACATCCCGGAGGAAGCCACGGCCGTGCACCATATCACCGACGACGACGTGGCCGGTGAACCGACCTTCGCCATGGTGGCCCGCTCGCTGGCGCAGCAGCTTGAGGGCTGCGATTTCGCCGGCTTCAACAGCAACCGTTTCGACCTGCCACTGCTCGATCAGGAATTCTGCCGCGCCGGAGTCGACTTCGACTTCGGACGCTGCAAGTTCATCGATGTCCAAACCATCTACCACAAGCGCGAACCGCGCACGCTCACTGCCGCCTACCGCTATTACTGCGGCAAGGACCTCGAGGACGCCCACAGCGCCCTGGCCGACACGCGCGCCACATATGAAGTGCTGCTGGCACAGCTCAAGCACTACGGCGACCTGCCCGAGAACGTGGATGAACTTTCCGCCTATGCATCGCAGAACAAGAACGTCGACTTTATGGGACGTCTCATCTATGATGACAACGGCTGCGAAATCATCAATTTCGGCAAGTATAAAGGCCGCAAGGCGGAGGACGTGCTGCGCGCGGATCCCGGCTATTACAGCTGGATAATGGGCGGCGACTTCACCAATAACACCAAAATGGCTTTCACACGCATCAAGCTACGCGCAAAAAAATGACAGCGACATCCTCTCTCAACGGCAAGCATGTGGTGCTCGGCATCACCGGAGGCATCGCCGCCTATAAGTCGGCTTTGCTTGCCCGTCTGCTGATAAAGGCCGGTGCCGAGGTGCAGGTGATAATGACCCCGTCGGCCCGTGAGTTCATCACTCCGCTAACCATGTCGACGCTTACCGGCAAACCTGTCATCACCGAGTTCTTCAGCGCCAACACCGGCGAATGGCACAGCCACGTCGATCTCGGTCTGTGGGCCGACTATTTTGTGGTGGCGCCCGCCACGGCCTGCACGCTTGCCAAGATGTCCACCGGAGTGGCAGACAATATGCTTGTCACCAGCTATCTGTCAACACGAGGCAAAGTGTTCGTGGCTCCGGCCATGGACCTCGACATGATGGCGCACCCCTCGACGGCGCGTAATCTTGCCGTCCTGCAGGCCGACGGCGTAAGCATTATAGAGGCCGCTGCAGGCGAACTTGCAAGCCATCTCTGCGGTAAGGGTCGAATGGCCGAGCCGGCCGACATCGTTTCCGCTCTCGAGGCTTATGCGTCGCGTGGCACCTCGCTGGCCGGCAAGCATGTGCTCATCACCGCGGGTCCCACCCGCGAGCGCATCGATCCGGTGCGCTACATAGGTAATTTTTCTACCGGGAAGATGGGTTACGCCATAGCCGAGGAGGCTGCGGCGCGCGGCGCGCAGGTGACTCTTGTCAGTGGGCCTGTGAGTGTGCGCGCCGTACATCCTGCCATTCGTGTGGTGGCCGTTGAGTCGGCATGTGAAATGCTTGAGGCCGCAGAGCAGGCCTTTGACAACGCTGATATTGCTATCATGGCCGCGGCTGTGGCCGATTATGCCCCGGCAATTATGGCCGAGCGCAAAATAAAGCGCGAGCATACACCCGAATGCACCCTTACTCTGAAATCCAACCCCGACATTGCCGCCACGCTTGGTGCCCGCAAGCGCGATGGCCAGTTCATGGCCGGTTTCGCCCTTGAGACCGACAACGAGCGTGCCAACGCCCTCGACAAGATGAAGCGCAAGCACCTCGACATGATAGTGCTCAACTCGTTGCGCGACGCCGGCGCCGGTTTCGGCACCGATACCAACAAGGTGTGCATCTGCACGGCCGACGGCGACTGCCGGGAGTATTCGCTCAAGAGCAAGGCCGAGGTAGCCGCTGATATTCTCAACGCTATAGAATCATGCATCGCTCAGCAGTCATAACAGCGTTAGTAGCTATGTTGCTTCTCGGCTCATGGAGTGCCCGGAGCCAGGAACTGAACTGCACCGTAGAGATAAATTCCGACCAGGTTGAGGGCACCTACAAGCAAGTGTTCCAGACGTTGCAGCAGGCAATTGCCGACTATATGAACACGACAGTGTTCGGCAACGCACAGTTCTCCACCAACGAGCGCATAGAGTGCCGCATGTTCTTCACTATCAAAGAGTACACGGAGGACGGCAACGTCAGCGGCGATCTGCAGGTGCAGAGCATACGCCCTGTGTACAACAGTACTTACACCACTGCGCTTATCAACTTCAAGGACTCCAAGGTCGATTTCGTCTATCGCGAGAATGAACCGCTCGTGTTCACTCTCAACCACCAGGAAAGCCAGCTCACGGCTATCCTTAATTTCTATGCCTATCTGTTTCTGGCCATGGACTTCGACTCGTTTTCGCCCCGCGGCGGCGATGCCTATTGGGAGCGGCTGAAGACTATAGTGCAGATGGCGCAGAGCTCCGGCGAGACCGGATGGAAGGCCTTTGAGGACACCAAGAACCGCAGCGCCGTGCTGTCGGCGTTCACCGACCCCTCCACCGAAGCCCTCCGCGACATGGTGTATACCTACCACCGCCGCGGCCTCGACGAGATGGTGATGAGCCCCGATAAAGGCCGTGCGGCAATAACCGGGGCACTTTCCGTCATCAGCGATGTGGCACGCACGTCGCCCATGTCGGTAGCCTTGTCGATGTTCAAGGATGCAAAAATGGACGAACTCGTCAACCTCTACTCGCAGGCTCCGCAAGACGAGCGCACAAAAGCCTACAATATTCTCGAACCCGTCTATCCCACCGAGCAATCGCGTCTGGAGGAAATTAAAAAAGGCAAGGAAACGAAATGATTAAGTCTCTGCGCATAAGCAACTACGCACTCATATCTCAAATAGAGATTGAACTCTGCCGCGGCCTAAATATCATCACCGGCGAGACCGGCGCCGGCAAGTCGGTGATGCTCGGCGCGCTTGGTCTGCTTCTGGGCGGACGCGCCGACATGCGTGTGGTGCGCGACAGCAGCCGCAAATCGGTCATAGAGGCCGTGGCCGACATCAGCGACGCCGCAGGCATTGATGCTGTGTTCGAGGAAAATGGTCTTGACAAGGCTGCCGACAGCATGTGTATACTTCGCCGCGAGCTGCTGCCCGGCGGGCGTTCGCGCGCTTTTGTCAACGACACACCCGTCACGTTGCAGGTGCTCAAGGCTGTGTCGCTGCGCCTGATCGACATACATTCACAGCATCAGAATCTGTTGCTTGCCGATTCCGCCTATCAGTTGTCGGTCATTGACAGCCTGGCCGATAATGCCGAACTGCGCGCGCGCTACTCCGAAGCCTACGCGGCCTACCGCCGTGCCTTGAAAGCTTACACGGACATGCGCGACCTGCTGTTGCGCAGCGCTTCCGATGCCGAGTATCTGAAATTTCAGCTTGAGCAGCTCGACGAAATGCATCTCGAGCCGGGCGAGCAGGCCACGCTTGAGCAGGAGCGTGACATGATGGCCAATGCCACTTCTATCAAGCAACATCTGCAGGGGGCTCTCGGTCCGCTGGCCGATGATACCGTCAACGCAATCAGTGCACTTGCCGAAGCCGCTGTGCACTGCCGTGCGCTCGGCGACATGCTTGAGGATGCCGAGGCCTTGGCCGCGCGTCTTGATTCGGCCCGTATAGAGGTGCAGGATGTGGCCGAGAACCTGTCGGAGTTGGACTCGCGCGTGCAGGCCGACCCGGCCCTCCTTGATGCCATTGAAGAGCGTCTTGGCAAATTGTATTCACTGGAAGTTAAACACCATGTCGACACGGTGGAACAACTCATAGAGCTGCGCGACAGTTTGCGCGCCAAACTTGCCGCCCTTGATGGTGGCGAAGACTCGCTGGCCGCTCTGGAGCTTGCTGCCCGCAAGGCCAAGAAGGAGGCAATGCTGCTTGCCCGTGAGCTCAGCGACACACGCCGAGCCGCCGCGCAGGACTTTGCCGAGCAGCTGACGCTCCGCGCCATGCCGTTGGGCATGAAGAATCTGCGCTGCGAGGTTGCTTTCAACGCCGGACGTCTCACCCCCACAGGTCTTGACCTGGTGGAATTCCGCTTCGCATTCAACAAGAACCAGACACCGCTTCCCATCGGCGGCACGGCATCGGGCGGCGAGATTTCGCGTCTGATGCTCACCGTCAAGAGCATAATCGCCGAACGTATGCAGTTGCCCACCATTATATTCGACGAGGTGGACACAGGTGTCAGCGGTGACGTTGCCGCCCGCATGGCCGATATGATGTTGGGGCTTGCCGGGCGACTGCAGGTGGTGGCCATCACTCATCTGCCTGCCGTGGCCGCCCGCGGAAGTGCGCATTTCCGCGTATACAAGCAGGACACCGACAGCAGCACCGAGACCCACATAGCGCGGCTTGACGCTGTCGGACGCGAGCGTGAGATTGCCACGATGCTGAGCGGTCGCCCTGACGATCCCACGGCCCTTGCCGCCGCCCGTTCGCTTCTGAACAACAATAACTCGTTGGCACTTCAGTAATTGCTCTTGTGTAGCGTAGTTGTGGCCACACTCTCTCATCTCAATCACAAAATCACTCAAAGATTGACTGCTCACTATATAACAAGCTCTCAATGATTATGGAAAAAAACGACTATATTTTCGGCATCCGTGCCGTCATAGAGGCCATCGAAGCCGGCAAACAGATAGATAAACTCCTTATCAAGAAGGACCTGCACGGCCCGCTGGCCGACGAATTGCTTGCCATCGTGCGAGAGCACCGCATTGTGGCGCAGCGTGTGCCGGTGGAACGTCTCAACCGCGTAACGCGCAAGAATCATCAGGGTGTGGTGGCATATGTGGCCTCCGTCAACTACTACACGCTCGAGCAGCTTGTGCCGCAGTTCTATGAAGATGGTATCCTTCCTTTCGTGGTGGTGCTTGACGGCATTACCGATGTGCGCAACTTCGGCGCCATCGCCCGTACGGCCGACTGCTGCGGGGTGGGGGCTATCGTCATTGCCGAGCGCGGTGCCGCATCGGTAAACGCTGATGCTGTCAAGACTTCGGCGGGCGCACTGATGAGCCTGCCAGTGTGTCGTGAGCGCAACATTGCAGGCGCTGTGCGCTTCCTCAAGGACAACGGCTACCAGATAGTAGCCGCTACCGAAAAGAGCAAGGAACTCTACACGTCCGGTAAATACGACGGCCCGGTGGCCATAGTTATGGGCGCCGAGGACACCGGCATCTCCCCGGAAGTGCTCGCTTTGTGCGACACCCCCGTGGCCATTCCCATGTTTGGCCGCATCGGCAGTCTTAACGTCAGCGTTGCTGCCGGTGTCATGATGTACGAAGTCGTGCGCCAGCGTCTTCAGGCCGACATGGACGTGCTCTGAATCAACGAGCTATCGATATAAGCGAAATACGCCCATCGGTGCCCGCAGGCATTAATCCATGCGGCCATAGGGCTTGGACATCCGCTTGCTCTGGTTTTTGCAACATAAACCGGAGTGAGCGGATGCTGATATATCTATTCCCGATATTCAGCAAGGTGTTGACAAAACACTCCTTTACCTTCCTCGTTGTAGGCCCGAAGTGTTATTTGATGCGGAAGTTGTAGCCGATAGTGGCTTCGATGCTCATGGATCGCGATGCGCTGAACACATCTGCTTTCTTGGCAGGAAATATGTTGCCGAGGCCGTAGTATAAGCGTGCTTCAAATGTGATGCTGTGGCGTGGCTGCACATAGAATTCGCAGCCGAGACCGGCGGCAATGCCGTAGTCGAATTTGTTGGCGATGTCCATGCTCATCTGCGACACCATGCGGTTGTCGGGAAAACCCTCGACATCGCCGGGATATTCGTAGTTGAAGTTGGATGAAATCTTGTCGCCTATCATATAGCTCACCTCCGGACCGAGGTTGACAAAGCCTTTTAAGCGGCGTCCGCCAAAATAGATGTGCGTCAGCACAGGCAGGCGCAGATAGGTGAGCGAGCGGCTGTAGTTGAGAAAGCTGTTGGCCTCATCGAAGTTCTCTTTCCAGCCGCGCTGCTCCCAACCGAATTCGGCTATGAGACCGAAAATCTTCTCTTCGGAATAGCGGAAGGTGACGGCGCCCGCCGTGCCGATGAGCCACCCTTGTTTCACTCCGGGAGAGAAAGACATTTTCGACAGGCTCGCGCCCGCGCGGCCGCCGACGGATATGTGGGGCTTGTAGTGCGTTTCGGCCACGGCGACGAGGCCAAGGCAAAGCATCGCGCAAAGCATCGCGAGGCGCCGGGTCAGAGTACGGTGCATTGTGTGGTCTTGTCTTTGTCGAATGTTACGATATATAGGGCGTCGTTGACATAGCCGCCGTCGCCGGCTTTGCGGAAGCGGAAGGCCGACTGTTTGCCGCGCCATGTGGAGCCGTCGTTGTCGGGGAGGAACACGCCGCCGTTGGCGCGCAGATTGTCGATGAGCATTTCTGCCACGTCATAGCCGAGGGCACCCTGGTTGGGCACCACTTCCATGGGAGCCGCGCCAAAGTTGGCCGTGAATCCGTCGGCGAGCGCGCGGCTGTCATCTCCCGCAGGGTCAATAAAAATGCGGGTGTATATGGTGGCTCCGAGAGCATAGAGCATGTCAAGAGCGTCGTTGCGGAACGCTGTCCAGTCGGGATAGCCGAACACTTCTATCGTGGCCGTAGACGGGTCGTCGCGGTAGGCCTTGAGGGCGTGGCTCATCTTGTTGAACTCGTTGAGCGCTCCGCTCGACGGCACCACAACATAGCGCTCGGCGGGATCGAGTATGTCAAGATCGGAGGATCGCAGCGTGCCGCTGTAGCTGATCTCTACGGGCATGATGCCGTCGGCAGTGTAGCGTTCGCGGATGTAGTCGAGATAAGCGGCTTTATCGTTGCGCCCGCCGGTGTTTGTCAGAATCACGGGGCGGATGTTGCCGAAGCGGTCGCGCATGCCTTGATATGCCTTGGCATACATCTCGGCGTGCGGAATGTTGGCCTGCACCACAGAGGCATTGGTGAGATAGCTTTCGTCCTTGAGGTTGAACAGGTTGAGCACATAGGCGGCGCTATCGGCCACGGCGTCGGTTATGCGGGCCATCTGGGCGGCGTCTTCCGGCGCTATGATTACCGATGACGAACGTATGGCCTCGTCGATGCCGAAATCGGTGGAGTCATAGACGTGTATGGTCACGGGGGTGCCTTCGTTGCCAAGCTGTTCGGCGGCCAGGAGCATGCCTTTGTAGAAGTCGGTGTAGAGCTGTGCCTGTTTGCCGGGGTTTTCTTCTCCGAGCGCGAATGGGAGCACCACTGCGATGGACGCTGACTGCGCCTCATCGGCATCGGCCACCGCGGGTGCATCTTCAACAATGGTGACGGCAGAAGACGCCGCGTCCGACGATTCTGCAGCGGGTGTTTCAGAGCCATGGGGTGCGGCGGGCCTGGGCTCCACAACATAGAGCGGCGTTTCGTTGGGAGTATGCGCCGGCTGCGTGGCGCCGTCGGTGCTCTCCTGTAGTACGGGGATGAGAACAGTCTCGCCGCTCTTTATGCCGTTTTTGGTGCGGGGATTGAGGGCGATGATATCGTCGGGGGTGACGCCGTAGCGATGGGCGAGTCCGAAGAGGGTCTCTCCGCGTTTCACCTCGTGCCGGATTGTGGTGGCGTCGGCCTGCGCGAAATCTTCGTATGGAAAATAGAGAACCATGCCGTTGCGCACGCCATCGGCCGCCGCGGGGTTGTAGCGGATGATGTCGTTGCGGCTGATGCCGAGCTCGCCGGCAAGGGTGGGCAAGGTGTCGCCGACGCGCACCTCGTAGTAATAATAGCGATGTCCGTTGATGCTCTTTACGGGCAACTCGAGAGCATCGGCTGCGAGTGCCGAGCACATCACGGCACCTGCCAATGCTATATTACGCAGTTTCTTGTTCATCGGTTTTCTGAATTTTGGCCTTTGATGAGACTGTTGTAGCGCGAGGGGTCAGATATGAGGCTGACAGCTTCTACATACACGGGGTTGAGGGGATTGGTGGCGCGCACGTAAGAACCATTGTCGAAGAGGTCGCGGGCCATGAGTCCTTTGAGCATGGCGCGGATGTAGGGCGCGCTGCGCTCCCACTGCTCCTCGTTGAAAGGAAGACCTTCGCTGTCGGCTGCGGCGAACAATTCCTGTTCAAGCTCGGGAGTGACGGTGTAGGCAGCATAGAAGGCATCCTCCGTGGGATAGTCGGCGAGCAACTGCTTACGGTTGCTCTCCACCTGGCCTACGACGAAGGTGTTGACTATGCCCTTGGCCACGAGGTCGCGGTAGTAGGGCGTGAAGAACGTGGTGTCGACGGGCACGAACACATCGGGCATGATTCCGCCGCCGCCATAGACGGTGCGGCCGTTGTGCAGTGTCTTGCACTTGAGCGTTTCGTCGAAGTGTATGCTGTCGGCGCTCCACAACTCGCCGCTGTTGTAGCGGTTGAGCATGTCGAGCTGATAGTCTTCGCCCTTGCCTTTGGCATATGGCTTCTGAATGCAACGGCCTGCCGGGGTGTAGTAGCGGGCTGTGGTGAGACGTATCATGGATCCGTCGGGGAAGGGGAACGGGCGCTGCACGAGGCCCTTGCCGAAGGTGCGGCGTCCTACCACGAGGCCGCGGTCGTTGTCCTGCAGGGCGCCGGCCAGGATTTCCGATGCCGACGCAGAGTACTGGTTGGCCATGACCACCACGCGGCAGCCGGTGTCGCCGCCTAATGTCTCTACATCGAACGACATGGGCTCGCTGTGCAGTCCGCGTGTGCTCACCACCGGCGCTCCAGCAGGCAGGAATTGCGATGCAAGCTGCACGGCGGCGCCGAGGTAGCCTCCGCCATTGTCTTCGACATCAAGGATTATGTGGCGCATGCCTTTGGCGCGGAGTTTTTTCATTGCCTTGGCCACTTCGTCGGGGGTGCTTTCGGCAAATCGGCTGATGCGGATGTAGCCCACGGAGTCGTTGGCCATGTACGCGTCGTCGACGCTATAGATGGGTATGTCCGCGCGTCGCAGCACGAAATCGATGGGTTCAGCCACACCTCCGCGTTTTACGCTTAGTTTTACTTTGGAGTCCTTGGGGCCGCGCAGCACCTTGATAATATGCGAGTTTTTCATGCCTTTGCCGGCTATGACGGTGTCGTTGGCGCTGATGATGCGGTCGCCGGGGCGCAGACCCGCTTTTTCGGAGGGTCCGCCTACGGTGGTCTGTATCACATACACCGTGTCGCGCACCATGTTGAACATGATGCCGATGCCGCTGAATTTACCTTCGAGCGGCTGGTTGAGTTCCTTGGTTTCTTCGGGCGGAGTGTACTGAGAGTGGGGATCGAGGGTGGATAGCATGGCTCTGATGCCTTCTTCCACGAGGCTGTCTTCGCTGACTTTCTCGACGTAGAAATTGGATATGATGCCTTCGGCGTACTGGAGTTTCTGCCGGGCGTTGAATTCGCGCGTCTGCGCGCCTGCCATCAGAGTGGCGGCAGCAGCGATGGCTATGACAATCTTTTTCATTTGGCGTGTACGGGTTTTGGAAGGAATGCCTCCACATCGCGGCCGTAGGATGCGAGCTCACGCACGATCGACGAGGACACGGCGGCGAGTTCGGGAAGGCTGTATAACAATACGGTTTCTATGCCCGACAGCTGGCGGTTGACGTCGGCAAGGTCGCGTTCGTAGTCGAAGTCGCGCGTGGAACGCACGCCGCGCAGCAATGCTGTGGCACCACAGTTGCGCGCGGCGTCGACGGTGAGGCAGTCGTAGGTGATTACATCTACGCGGCTGTCGCCTTCGAACACGGCGGCTATGGCGCGTGCGGCGTCTTCGGCGTGGAGCCGGTCGTCGGGTTTTGCAGAATTGATGCCCACTCCCACCACTATGCGGTCGAAGATGTCGAGACCGCGGGTGACGATGGATGCATGGCCCGTGGTGAAGGGGCGGAACGAGCCGGCGAAGAACGCCGTGCGGGGGGTATGTTCAGATGGCGATGTCTTGGTCATCTTCCACTACGAGGTTGTCGATGATGAATGTCTGGCGTTCCATGGTGTTTTTGCCCATGTAGAACTCCAGCAGTTCGGCCACGGCGTCCTCCTTGCGCAGCGTCACGCGGTCCACGCGCATGTCCGGGCCTATGAAGTTGCGGAATTCCTCGGGCGAAATTTCGCCGAGACCTTTGAATCGGGTGATTTCGGCGTTCGCGCCGAAGCGGTTTATGGCGGCGATGCGTTCGTCGTCGGTGTAGCAGTACACGGTGTCGTCGTTCTGCGCCTTTGCCTTGCTGCTGCGCTTTGATGTCTTTTTGTTGCGCACGCGGAAGAGCGGTGTCTGCAGCACATACACATGTCCCTTCTTGATGAGGTCGGGAAAGAACTGCAAGAAGAATGTGATCATGAGCAGACGGATGTGCATGCCGTCGACATCGGCATCAGTGGCGATGATGACGTTGTTGTAGCGCAGTCCGTCGATACCTTCCTCTATGTTGAGGGCGGCTTGCAGGAGGTTGAACTCGTCGTTCTCGTAGAGCACCTTCTGTGTCACGCCGTATGTGTTAAGCGGCTTGCCGCGCAGCGAGAACACTGCCTGCGTGGCCACGTTGCGTATCTTGGTGATGGAGCCGGCGGCCGAGTCGCCCTCGGTGATGAAGATTGAAGATGCGAGTTTCAGCTCGTCGTCGCCTTTTGTGTCGTTGAGATGCACGCGGCAGTCGAGCAGCTTCTTGTTGTGGAGATTCACCTGCTTGGCTTTCTCGCGGGCTTTTTTGGTAATGCCCGCCATGGCCTTGCGGTCGCGTTCGCTTTCCTGCACTTTCTTGAGGATGACGTCGGCCACCTCGAGGTTGCGGTGCAGATAGTTGTCAAGTTCCTTCTTGATGAAGTCACCCACGAATTTGGCCACGGTGGGCCCGTCGGGCCCCATGTCTCGGGAGCCCAGCTTGGTCTTGGTCTGCGACTCAAACACGGGTTCTTCGACCTTGACGGCCACGGCGGCGATGATGCCGTTGCGGATGTCGGAGTACTCGAAATTGCGACCGAAGAAGTCCTTAAGCGTGCGCGACACGGCTTCTTTGAAGGCGCTGAGATGGGTGCCGCCCTGCGTGGTGTGCTGGCCGTTGACGAAGGAGTAATACTCCTCGCCATACTGGTTGGCGTGCGTCAGGGCCACCTCTATATCGGCCCCCTTGAGGTGTATGATGGGGTAGAGCGGTTCTTTGGTCATGTTCTCGCGCAGCAGGTCGAGCAGTCCGTTGCGCGAGTGGAACTTACGGCCGTTGTACACGATGGTCAGGCCGGTGTTGAGGAAGGTGTAGTTTTTGAGCAGAGGTTCTATAAACTCGTCACGGAAGACGTAGTCGCGGAAGATGCCGGCGTCGGGAGTGAAACGCACCATCGTGCCGTTAGGCTCATCGGTGGGCGTCAGCGGCGATTCCTCATGCAATTCACCTTTGCTGAACTCGGCGCGTTTCTGCTCGCCGTCGCGGGTGCTCACTATCTCGAAATAGGTGCTGAGGGCGTTGACGGCCTTGATGCCCACGCCGTTCAGTCCTACGCTTTTCTTGAATGCCTTGGAGTCGTATTTGCCGCCAGTGTTCATCTTGGACGCTACGTCCACGACTTTCCCCAAGGGTACGCCGCGTCCGAAGTCGCGTACACTCACTATGCCATCGGCAATGGTGACGTCGATTTGGCGTCCAAAGCCCATCATGTATTCGTCGATAGCATTGTCAAGTACCTCTTTGAGAAGCACATAGATGCCGTCGTCGCTGTTGGTGCCATCGCCGAGCTTGCCTATGTACATGCCGGGACGACGGCGGATATGCTCTTTCCAGTCAAGAGTGCGGATGTCGTCCTCGCTGTAGTTGGCGGCGCCATCCGTCGGAGTGATGTCTAATTCAAGTTCTTCGCTCATAGCTGCAAAGATAGCGAAAAAATCCGAGATACGGCGCGGTGTTTTAATAATTTAATATCTCGACTCCGGCCACTTCTGTGCTGCATTCGCCGAGCGGACCGTTGACTTGCAGGACTCCGGTAGTAATGCGCAGAAAATGAATACGATCCAGACGCACGAAGCGGCCGTCGGCATCAATGGCGAAGGAGATGTCAAGTGCGCTTTTCTCGCTGCTGTCGGGATATGCGTCGGCGTAGCCCTGATAGCAGTAGAGGTCGTAGCGCGCGGTGGCGGGGTTGTATATGCCGTTGTCGGGAAGACGGCGTGCTGTGGTGCTGAGTTCTTTGTAATCAGTCATCCACTGCGGCCAGTAGGGCTGGCTGTGAAAGGACTTCAGATAGGGTAGCCAGCCTGTGGAGCCGTCGGCGGTCGACCACTTGATATATTCAGCGTTCGTCTCATCCGGAGCGTCGTTGTAATAGTATGTTATTGTGCATGGTGACGATTCGGAGAAGTTTATGCCCTTGAGTTCGTACCAGGTGTCGTCGGGCAATCCGTTGCCGTTCTCGTCGCACATCACTTCTACGATGCCCGGCTCCGACGATCCGTATTCGCGGCCGTTTTCACCCACGCCTGTGAGCAGGGCGTTGCCTCGTATGCGGAAGTCGTAGGCTGCGCGGTTTTCAATAGGTTGCGAGAGTTTGAGCGTTACCGAGCCGCCGAATGCGCCGAGGGTTATGTCCTTGCCGGCGTTAAGGGCTTCCTGCGCCTTGCGTCGCATGGCGTCAGCATCGTCGCCTGGTGTCCATGTAGGCAGTTGGTTGACAAACTGGCCGGGGGCCGGAGAGTAGTCAAGCACCTCGACGTCGATGAGCTCGGCCGTGGGGCCGGTGGGGTCCGTGGGGGGTATGTCTATGAGTTCCACGCTGTTGCATGCGGAAAGAGAGGCGAGCGCGATGGCCGTTATAAGAATGTGTTTCATAGATATCATAGATGGATGAGGGTGTCGTAGTCGAAATCGTCGGCGGCACGGGTGCCGACAACGGTGTCCCATAACATGGGCGATAGACCATTGCCCGGGCGCTTCACCGTGATATTGTCCTCCGTGAGGAGTTCGCCCTTGGCGATGTGGCGTGCGGCCACGATGCTCTTTCGTGCCACCTCGATATTGGGGCGCTCGGCGTCGGCCACAACCTTGCTGCCGTCGCCGAGGGCGTTCTCAACATTGCGGATGGCTTGGACCATGGCCCGGAGTTCGTGCGGCTCGAGAGACGCGCGGTGGTCGGGTCCCGGCAGGTTGCGGTCGAGAGTGAAGTGCTTCTCAATGATGCGGGCGCCAATGGCCACGGCTGCGACGGGGATCTCGATGCCCTTGGTGTGGTCGCTGTAGCCCACGCCGGCGCATCCCAGCGCCTCAAGAGCGAGCATGGCACGCAGGTTGACTGCCTCCATGGGGGTGGGGTACTGCGTGGTGCAGTGGAGCAGCCAGATGCGGGAACGTGGCGTGCCGGCTTTTTCAAGCACATCAACAGCCGCCTTCACTTCTTCGAGTGTGGACATGCCTGTGGACAGGATGATGCGCTCGCCGCGGGCGCCTATCTTGCGCAGATAGGGCAGATTGGTGATTTCGCCTGAAGGGATTTTCCAATAGTCCATACCCAATGAGGCGAGTGCGTCGATGCTCACAAGGTCGAAAGGCGTGCTCATGAAGCCAATTCCCTCCTCGCGGCACAGATCGCAGAGCGGGGCATAGTCCGAGAGTGGCAGATGGATGGCCCTGCACATGTCGAGCTGGCTCTGGCCCCCACCGGTGGTTTCTTTCTGATACTCAGCCTTGGGAGCTATGCTTGAGATTACGAGTTCGGGCACGGCCGTCTGGAATTTCACATAGTCGGCACCGGCTTTGCGTGCCTCAGCCACCATGCGGCGTGCCAGGGCTATGTCGCCGTTGTGGTTTACGCCGGCTTCTGCGATGATTATTACCTTGTTGTTTGTCATTGGGTCAGTTGTAAAATACCACTTCCTGCATGTAGCGTGCAATTTCTGTGCCGGGGCGATAGGCAGCGGCGGCGTGGGCGATGCCTCGCGCCTCGTCGATAATCATGCCCGGTATATCGGCTCCCGCATGGACGGCGCACACTGCGCCTCCGCCGAGGCGCGGGTTTATCTCCATGATATATAGAGCGCCGGCGTCGAGGTCGCGGATGAGCTGCACGGTGACGGCGCCTCGCAGGCCGAGACACTGCAGGGTGTGTCGCACGAGTTCCACTGCAGCGGGGTCGTCGATGGTGATGCTGCGCACCACCTCGCCGCCGGCCACCTCCAGGCGTCTGCGCGGAACAATGGCCAGCGCCTCGCCCGACAGCGCGGACACATAGCAGTCGACACTTATCTCCTCGCGGTGGTCGAATCGCTGCTGTATGAGGTATTTGTCTCTCTCTTCAGCCAATGGCAGCTCGGCATCGCTGTTGATAAGCAATATGCCCTGCGACGCCGATCCGTGGCGTGGTTTGGCAATAAGAGGTGTGCCGACAGGGCCTCCCTTGTATGTGGCAGGCGCAGGCAGTCCGCAGCCCTCGAAGATCTCTGCGGCGCGCACCTTGTCGAACATGGCTTCGGCAGTTTCGGCCGATGAAGTGGGAGCAAACACATGAGGCGCAAGTTCGCGCAGACGTGCCGCTACGGCCACCGCACCATCTACGAATGGAATGACAATGTGGATGGAATGGTCGTCGCAGAGACGCAGCAGGTGGTTGTATATGTCGGGATCGGACCAACGGAGACCGTCAAGCACGGTGCCTATGCAGGAGATAGGCACGTTCGGCACAACTTCGCTGCTGAAGATATTGCATTCAAGGCCACGCTCGGCGGCAGCTTTCTTGAACAGGCGCGCCATGGCCACGCGCTTGGCACCGCCCAGAAAAAGGATGTTGACGGAACGGTCGGCGCTCATCGGTTGTAGATGTCGGTTTTGTATTTGGCCAGATTCTCCGGTTTCACGAACCAGTCGATAGTCTCGCGCAGACCTTGCTCGAGCGAGTACTGCGGACGCCAGTCGGTGAGCGATGTGATGAGACTGTTGTCGCCGCAGAGACGGCGCACCTCACTCTTGCCGGGGCGCAGTCGCGCAGGGTCAACAATCCATTCCACATCGGCACCCATGATGCGGGCGATGGTGCGGAGGGTTTCCTCCATGGTCACTTCCGTGCCTGTGGCTATGTTGATGTCGCGTCCTTCTATGCCCTCGGCTCCTGCCAGGGCGATGAAGCCGCGGCAGGTATCGGCCACAAAATTGAAATCGCGCGTGGGTGTGAGATCGCCGACTTTAATCTTGCGTTCTCCTTTGGCTATCTGGCCTATTATTGTGGGGATGATGGCGCGGGCGCTCTGGCGCGGGCCATATGTGTTGAACGGGCGGGCAATCACCACCGGCAGCTCGAAAGCGTTGTAGAACGATGCCGCGATGGCATCGGCGCCGATTTTTGTGGCAGAGTAGGGGCTCTGCGGCTGGCGCGGGTGTGTCTCGCGGATGGGCACTTGGACGGCTGTGCCGTAAACCTCGCTTGTGGAAGTGACGATGATACGGTCGACCCCGGCGTCGCGCGCCGCCTGACACATGTTGAGTGTGCCGCGTATGTTGGTGTCGACGTAACTGTCGGGCGCCACATAGCTGTAGGGGATGGCAATGAGAGCCGCCAGATGGAACACCGTGCCACAGCCGCCGGTGAGCTCCCGGCAGAAACTGCTGTCGCGTACGTCGCCGCTTACGATTTCCAGATTGGGGTGCTTCACGTCGTCGAGCCATCCCCAGTAGTTGAACGAATTGTATTGTGCGAGGGCGCGTACCCGGTAGCCGCGCGCCAGCAGGGCTTCGGTGAGGTGCGAGCCTATGAATCCGTCGGCGCCTGTGACGAGCACCGGTTTGTTAGAGTCAATCATCGTCAGTGGGTCTTTCTGAAGTTATAGACAACGGTGCAGCCATCGGCATCAATATAGCGCAGGCGCATGTGGCCGTTGTCGATCGATAATATGTTGAGTCGGTTAATAGCGTTGGTTTCGAGCAGCAACCATTCCGGGGCTGCGTATGTGCCGGTTCCTGCCGGGTTGTTGTCGTCGCTGTTGGTGTAGTCAAGCGCGAGCACGTCGCCCTCGCGAGTCCATGTGCCGGCGCAATAGCGCAGCATCGAGTGGCGCGGGTCGATGAGTTTGGTCAGTACGATATGGCCTTGAAACTGCATGAAGGTGTTGTTGTGGCCGAGGTCGGCGGGAGTGTCATCTATCGTCATCTCGTCGAGCACCCATGTGCCGAACAGCGGTCCGATGTCGCCGTTGTTGTGGGTGCAGGCTCCGAAAAGTAGGGCCGCCACACATATAATATATGAGGAAAGACGTTTCATTTCTTTTTCTTGGATAGGTCAAGACTGCCGGCGTAGCGCACGCTGAGATATACGCCGAATTTGTTGCCGCGCAGCGTGCCGGTGTCGAAAGCCGCCTGTGCCTTGAGCGACAGGCCGTCAAGCAGGCGGTCGGCGCGCCATGTGGCCTCCGCCATTGCCGAGTTGTTGATGAGGCAGCGGGGGGCTGGAAGACGCCCCATGCCCCATGCCTGCTGGTAGCTGTACATAAGCCGCCAGTCCACATCGGCGCTGACAGCACCGGCCACGGCGGCGTGGACGCCGCGAGCCATATTGTGGGCAAAGCAGGGCGTTCCGTCGAGGTTGTAGACCGGCGCCACGAGGAATGGCGTGGCGATGGCCATGCCGTAATTGGCGTAGGCGCCGTACATGTCGTTGTTGAAGTAATTGTCGCCGCCAGAGGTGCCGGGTGTGATGGTGGTGCCGGGATAGTCGCCCGGCTCCCAGGGGATTGGGCCGCTCTCGTTGGTGAAGTCAAGCCATTCCACGGCGGCGTCGGTGATAATGCCACGCTTGGGCGTGTGCCAGGCTATGCCCCAGAGGCCGTCCCATCCGTTGAGTTTGCCGATACCTGAGCCGTCCTCCCAAGGGTTCTGCATGTAGGCCGTGATTTCGGCGCCGGAGTGCAGACGGTAGCGCAGTTTTATGTCGATGGTGCCCAGCGAAGCTCCTTTGTAATAGGCGTCGCCGTTGCCTTCCATAGGCAGGAACATGTCGAAGAAGTCGCGCAGGGACGCGCCGTGTTTCTGCTCGCGGATGAGACAGCCGCGGTCGTACCAGCGGGTCTTGCCGCCGAAAAGTCCGCCCACCTGCATGCCGGCGGTGACGCTGAACGGCTGAGAGGGTTTGGTGCGGAAGTGGCATCGTTTGTAGGTGTAGAACAGCCCGGTGGCTACAAGGTCGTTGTATTCATTGGGCTGTGCGCGGCGGAAATCGTTGTCGGTGAATTTGTTGTAGCTTATGGAGCCGTCAATCTGCACCCAACCTCCGGTGAAGGGGATGTTCACGAAGCCAAGGAACCCGGCTTCCACGCCGGGCAGGCCGCGCGAGTTGTTGCTGCGCGTGAGGTCGCCGGAACTGACGACGTGGTTTACAAAATAGGATTCGGGATTTTTCTGGCCAACGGTAAGATATACCTGGCGGTACTTTACAGATGCATAGGCTTGCTGGAGAGTGAACTCCGACGGGCGATAGCGTGTGGTGCCCCATGCGGCATCGGCGGGGTGGTAGCGTTCGTAGTCGGAAGCGGTGAGCGCGTCGGCAGCAAGCTCGATGCCTGCTTCCCAAGAGAATCGGCTCGAATGGTCGAAGCGCTTGAAAGCCGCCACATCGAGCGCGACACCATTGCGCCCGTTCATAAGGCCGTTTTTCCAAGAGCCTATCATGTAGGGCGCAAAATCGCCGGAGGCGGCTGCTCCGTGCAGCGAGGCTTCGTAGTCCACGGTGATGCCGTTTCCTGCAGCGGAGGCGGCAGCAGCAGTCATGGCTGCAGCGATGATGGCGATGAGCTTGTTCATAAGCGCAAAGTTACAAATTTTTCGCTATATATGTATTAAGTAGAGGCAGTTTGTGTGCATACGGCGGAAACAAAAAGACATATGGACATTAAAAGCTTTCTGCGCAGATATAATATGCTGCTGTTTTTTGATTATGGCATGCCTTTGCTCATGTGGCTATTCGTCAATTAAGTTTGATTAAAAGCAAAAAACAGGCTACGGGGCCGAGATGCGGCGTGCGTAGCCTGTTGCTGTCGATTTCGTGACGGAGCTATTTGTCGAGCTGGATGGCGCGAATGTAGCTGTTGTGGATAAGCATGTTGGAAGCTTTGGCGTTCTCGATGTATGCGCGTAGGAGTTGGCGGCCACGCTCCTGCGAGCAATGCTTGCGGGCTTCACGGATTTCTCCGTAGGAGCCGCGTGGAGCTTCAACGAACGCCACGAGCTCGGTTTTCCAGCCTTCGGGCTCGGCAATGCCCGTCATGGAGCTGTCGTTGATTTTTTTGTATGGCCAATAGGTGTAGCCGATGTTGACGGCGCGGAGAGTAGAGGCGAAATCGCTGAGCCACTCGTCTGTGTTGTGGCCAAGTTCGCCCATATACATCGGCAAGCCTGTGCGGTCGCGGAACTCGATGTAGCTGCCGATGGCTTCGGCCGATGGCGCACCGCCGTAGCGGTGGCATGTATACATGATGTTGTCGTCGAAAGTCCAGTCTGTGAAGTTGCCGAAATGGCTGTTCCACTGCGGCCCTCCGAGAAGGATGATATGATTTTTGTCGACCTGGCGAATGGCTGCGGTGGCGCGCTTGTAGAGCGGTTCGAGGGCGGCGTTGAGCGAATCGCGTTCCTCTCCTTCCCAGTAGGTGGCCACAGGCTCGTTGGCCAGTTCGTAGCCCAGGATGACGTCTTCATCGGCGTAATGGGCGGCGATGCTGCGCCACAGATCGACGAACTGTTGTTGCGCTTCAGGGTCGGTCATTAGCCAGGGGTAGCCATGGCTGTCGTCGATGTTGTCGCCCGTCTGTCCGCCTGGACAGTCGTGCATGTCGAGGATGAGGCGCAGGCCGAGGGGACGTGCCCAGGCCACGCAGTCGTCGATTCGGCGGAAACCCTCGGCCGGGTCGTTGAGACCCATGTAGTCCTCGGCAGTGAAGAGCTTGTAGTTGAAGGGAATGCGGATCGTGTTGGCGCCCGTCCCGGCGATAAAGCGGAAGTCGTCCTCGGTGATGTAGCAGTCTTTGAAATCTTTCCAGAAACGGCGCGTCTCGGTGGGTCCCACGAGTTGCCGGAAGGCTTCGTCGATCATGTGTGGCGATGTGGTGCGGCTGAAACCGAACATGTAGCCTTCGGGGTTGAGCCAGTTGCCCAGATTGGTGCCTTTTATAAAAAAAATCTCACCTTTTGAGTCAACGATGTCGTGGCCTTGTACCTTTAGGAAATCGTTGGCCTCGGCAGCGAAGGCAGCCGTGACCGATAGAGCCGCAATGGTAAGCAGTCTTGAAAATGGCATGGTGCGTGATGATTTTGAGGTGTGTAATGCTATACAAATTTACACCATATAAGAACGCAAATCAATAGCGGGTATGTGTTTTGAAAAATTGTAGAGTGGTAAATGATATGACAATCAAGGTGTTGCTCGAAAGGTTGTAGAGGACGCTCGGTAAACATAAAAATGCTTAACAATCGCGTCCGATTGCGCGAAAATGCGTATTTTTGCACATTAAACCAATAAACCGGAAATGAAAAAGTTTCTTATACCTTTAACATTGCTTATGACGACGAGTTTTATGGGCTCGGCGCAGAACCCTTTCTACGAGAACTTCAAGGGAGCGCACGAGACTGCACCCTTCTCGGCCATTGACAACAGCCACTGGATGCCAGCCATCGACCGCGGCATAGAGATGGCTCAGCAGGAAATCGCTGCCATCACCAAGCAGCGTTCCACCCCCGACTTCGACAATACCATCGTGGCGCTGGAGCGGGTGGGCGCCGATCTTAACCGTGTGCTCAACGTGTTCTTTCCTCTGCTTTCGGCCAATGCCGACAGCGAGATGATGAACCTCAGCATTGAAGCGTCGCGCAAGCTCTCGGAGTATTCCACCAACCTGATACTGAACGAGGCGCTGTGGCAGCGCGTGAAATATGTGTACGACCACCGCGACCAGTACGACCTTACGCCGGAGCAGAAAACGTTGCTGCAGAACACGTACGACTCGTTTGCGCTGAGCGGCGCCGCCCTTGAGGGAGAGGATCGCGACACCTTCAAGAAACTGAGCGCCGAACTGTCGGAAATGACCACACGCTTCGGCCAGAACGTGCAGAAGGAGCTCCCCACTTATGAGATATGGCTGACGTCCGACGATTTGGACGGTCTGCCCGAGAGCAGCGTCAACCCCGCCGCCGAGGCAGCCGCCGCCAAGGGTCGCAAAGGTGAATATCTGTTCACTCTCGACCAGCCCGTGTACATGGCGTTCATGAAATATTCTACGCGCCGCGACCTGCGCGAGCACATGTACAAGCTGTACACATCGCGCAACACCAAGGGCGAGTACGACAACACCGGTGTGCTGCGTCGCATCGCCGAGCTGCGTCTTGAAATCGCGCGCCTGCTGGGCCAGCCCAACTACGCCACACACTCGCTGCAGCGCACCATGGCCCAGACTCCGGAAGGCGTGTACGGGCTGCTTGACCGCCTGCGCGACGCCTACAAGCCTGCCCTGCGCGAAGAAATGGACGAGCTGACGGCTTACGCCTCCAAGGTCGAAGGCAAACCTATAGAAATCAAGCCCTGGGACTACAGCTACTATTCCAATAAGTTGCGCGCCGAGAAATATGCCTTCGATGAAGAGGCTCTGCGCCCCTACTTCGAGCTGAGCAATGTGGTTGACGGCGTGTTCGGTCTGGCCACCAAGTTGTACGGCCTGCAGTTCACCGCCAACGACAGCATCGAGGTGTACCATCCCGACGTTAAGGCCTACGACGTGAACGATGCCGACGGCAAGTTTGTGGGAGTAATCTACACCGACTTCTTTCCCCGCGCAAGCAAGCGCCCCGGCGCATGGATGACCGGCTTCCGCGACCAGTACATAACGGCCGACGGCGTGGACAAACGTCCGCATGTGTCGATTGTGATGAACTTCACCAAGCCCACCGGCGACACCCCTTCGCTGCTCACACCCTACGAGGTGGAGACATTCCTGCATGAGTTCGGCCACGCGCTGCACGGACTGCTCACCGATGTGAACTACGCATCTCTGAGCGGCACAAGCGTGTATCGCGACTTTGTGGAGTTGCCATCGCAATTCAATGAAAACTATCTGACGGAGCGCGCATTCCTCGACGGCTTCGCCCGCCATTACAAGACCGGCGAACCCATCCCGCAGGAACTTGTGGACGGTCTCGTGGCCAGTGCACAGTTCGGTGCCGCCTACGCCTGCATGCGCCAGCTTGCGTTCGGCTACCTCGACATGGCATGGCACACGATAGACGCTCCTGTGGCCGATGTGGCGGACTTCGAGCGCAAGGCCACCGAGCAGGTGCAGATATTCGAACCCGTGGAAGGCTCGCTCACCTCCCCGCAATTCAGCCACATCTTTGCCGGCGGCTATGCCGCAGGCTATTACAGCTATAAGTGGGCCGAGGTGCTCGACGCCGACGCCTTCTCGCTCTTCAAGCAGAACGGCATTTTCGACAAGGCAACGGCCGACTCCTTCCGCACCAACATTCTGATGAAAGGCGGCACTGAGAATCCGGCCGAGCTCTATCGTCGCTTCCGCGGCCAGGATCCCGGCATTGAAGCACTGCTTGAGCGCGACGGCATAAAGCAGCAGATTGCACTGCCGGAGAAGCGTTGATGATACGTACAGCAGAATTTTCCATCGCCCCCTCGGCCACAGCCACGCTACTCGCGCGGCGATGGCTGGGGAGGCGATGGCTGTTTTTTGCGCTGCCTGTAGGCGTCGCATTGCTTGCTGCGGGCGTTGACTGGCGCTTTGCTCTGGTGGCGCTGATGATGGTGTTTGTCGCATGGCCAATGGCGCTGTCGTTCGTGTGGTTCGGCGAGGCGCTTGACCCCGCCGCCGTGCGCGCCTCACAACCACATGTGGTCTCTTTCGACGAGCGCGGCATCGGCGTTGAATACGCCGAGCGAGAGGGCTATGTCACGCCCCCGCCGGAGCTGACGGGGTGGGACGACATAGTGGCGACAGAGCATGATAGCATGCGAGTGTGCTACACTTGCCGCGACGGGCGCTGCATCGTGGTGCCTTCCGCGCTGCTTGAGCCGCATCAGTGGCAGCAAGTCGAAGCATGGCGCCGTCGCATTTGAACTCTGGCACATTGTTTGCATTATTTATAGTATGACAAGCAACGAATTCAAGACAAAGGCCGCCAAGGCTATTGACAACGGGCATCTGGGCGAAGCCATCGAACTACTGCGCTCGCAGCCCCAGAGCGATTTGCCATACGACCTGCGCTCGGCGGTCGAAAGGGCTGCCGAGCATTACCGCTACATGCTGCGCTATTTTGCCGACGGAGTCTCCGATCCCGGTCGCCGCGACAGCTACGACGACCTGCGCGCCGACTTGCGTACCATAGTAGACAGAGCCTACCGCTGCATGATGGTGCGCGACACGCCGACGCTATATTACAACACGCTGCGCACGCTTGGACTACACCCGGAGCGCAGTATAGCCGCTATTGCCGCGGAGATGGACGTCGCGCGAGGGCGCGTGGCCGCATCGTTCGATGTCAGTGGAGTGGACGCGCAGGCCGACGAAGCCCGCCGTCAACTGCGCGGGCTCGGCAAGGAACTCTTTGATCGTGTGTGGACCACATTTCCGCTCGACAAGGCATCGGCTGAGGCCATCGACCGTATGCTTGGCCCCGACAGTGGCGCCGACCATGCGACACGCATGCAGCTGATAGCCGCTGTCGGTCTGGGCTTGCTTGAGTTTTATGATTCCGCGCGTATCGCCACCTTAGCCGAGGTGCTCGACTGCACTGAGAGCGACGACGAGGCATCCGCCGCCACGACCTGGCTGCTGATCGCTATGTTCCGCTACCGCAAGCGCCGCCACCCTCGCGGAGTGCGGGCACGCCTGGCTGCCGCGTCGGAACATCCGCTATGGCCACGCCGCGTGCGCGAAGTGTATCTCGAACTGTTGCGTGCGCGCGACACGGAGCGCGTGGTGAACCGAGTGCGCGACGAAATCATGCCCGACATCATCCGTCTCGGCAAGGACATAATGGACAACGACAACGGAAAAATCGGCTTGCCTGACATCACCGATGGTGTGGACATCAATCCGGAATGGGAGGAGCGCATGCGTGAAAGCGGTGTGTTCGACCGCATGAAGGAGTTTTCCGAACTCAGCGCCGAGGGCGCCGACATCTTCATGGGCGCGTTCAGCCATCTGAAGAACTATCCGTTTTTCAGTGACGTTGCAGCTTGGTTTACTCCCTTCGACGACGCGCAGCCGGCTGTGAGCGAGGCGCTCTCGGGCGACATGGCTTCGTTTGTGGAGTTGCTGTGCCGCATGCCGATGCCTTGCGACAACGACAAATATTCCATACTGTTCACCGTGATGGCTACTCCTGCCGGCCAGCGCGAGATGATGGCACGGCAGCTCGACCAGCAGCGTGCTGCAATGGAGAGTGCCGGAATGAACAGCGCATACCAACGCGCCGGAGCGCGCAATTATGTGCAGAATATCTATCGCTTCTTCAAACTGTTCGGGCGTCGCAATGAGTTTTTCGACCCGTTTGCCCGCAAATTCTTCCTTGGAGGCATTGATGTTGCCGACAGCGCTCTGCGCGATGCCGATACGCTGCGTGCCACGGCCGAGCTATTGCTGCGCATAGAGGCATGGGACGACGCGCGCGCTGCCTACGAAATGCTTGAGAGCGTGGCAGAGCCTTCAGCCGAGATATATCAGAAAAAAGGCTACTGCCACGAGCAGCTGGGACATTACGGCGAGGCTGCGGAGTGCTACAGCTACGCCGATTTGATGGACGGCACATCAGCGTGGACGCTTCGCCGGCTTGGCGCCTGTCTGCGTCGTAGCGGTCAGCCCGAACGTGCTTCCGAAGTGCTGGAGCGGTTGTGCCGCATGCAGCCCGATGTGGAATCGTCGGCGCTGAATCTCGCCTACGCCCGCATAGAGGCAGGCCATTATGCCGACGCCCTGCGGCAGCTTGTCGCTGTTGAGGTAATGGGAGCCGCTCCTCGCAAGCTCAACCGCCCGATGGCGTGGAGTGCCTTCATGAGCGGCGACTTCGAGACTGCCCGCAGAAAATACAGAGAGGTGCTGGACGACGCTCCCGATGGCAGCGACTATCTGAATATGGGACATCTGGCATGGGTCGAAGGGCGTATTGCCGATGCCGTAACTCTGTATCGCCGGGCTATGGACGCGTCCGGTCTTGACTTGGCGGGTCTTGAGAAAGCCATACGTGCCGACATGGCCTCGATTGCTCCTCTGGGAGCGGACCCGACGGAGCTGCCTTTGCTGCTGGATGCTCTGCGTCTGCTGTGAGGTAGTGTATTGATACAAAAAAAGGCGCCTGAATGGCGCCCTGTCAGTTGGCGAGCTTCCGCCGCAGGCGGTCGAGTAGGCCGTCGCCCAAAGGCTTGAGGTGTACCGACACGCTGCTGTCCTTTCTGTTGAGGAATATTAAGGACGAGTGCATCACTATGGCCACCCACGTCTCAAAGGGGACTATGGCGTGGATATGGTTCATCGGAAGGCGATGGAACGGCGATGAAGGGTCGATGCTGTTTATGATTAGCTCGGCGTTCATGTCATCGTCCATGTCTATGCTGATGTCGTGATTGGCGCCGGCTGCGTCAAAAAGGAGCGGCATGTCGAGACAGTCGAGGCTCTTGGGCGCTTTTGAATATTTCTTGTATAGTGTGTCGATGACTTGCTGTGTAATCATATCGCAGGGTGTTATAGTCGTTAAGCCTTGTGTGATGAATGTGCGGCCGGTTTCTCTCTGCCGTTGTCATTATAACCACAAAACTATAGGAATGTTTTGGAGTTGATAACATATTTAAAGTAATTTTGCTATTGTATTAAATTTGTAACAGAGGCGTAAAATCTCTGTTACTTCAGCCGATGTGACATCATGCGCAGGCCACCATATAATGTGCGAAAACGGAAAATATAAAGTAAAATTTTCTTAATTCGGACATTATGTGTAACTTTACGGCGAATTTGCGCGATTATGGAGAAATCAGCGCATACATGAAAACGACTATAACGTGCAAAATATAAGGTATAAAATATTGTTGTGGCTGTTGTTGGCCTTTATGTTGCCGATAAATGCGCAGGCCGAGCCGGCGGACAGCGTGTCCGGTGTGATACTGGCGCGTACCGACAGCACGCAGCAACTGCAACAGTTCAGCCGCGAGATAGCCCGTCGTTCTTTCATTCCGAAAGGACAATGGATTACGGGTATCAGTGTCAGCTACTCGCAGAGCGACCAGGACAATTATCAATTCTTGATTCTGGAGAACCTTAGCGGGGACACCTACACGTTCAAGGTGAGCCCGATGTTGCTTTTTGCGTTCCGCGACGACATGGCTGCCGGTGGCCGTTTTGCCTACAGCCGCTCCCGCACGCGTCTGAAAAATGCCGACGTGACGCTTGATCCCGAAACCGGCTACAATGTGGACCATTTGTTCAGTATCAGTCACACCTATACCTTCACAGGAGCTTATAGAATGTATCTGAGCCTTGGCGACAACACTCGCTTCGGCTTGTTCAATGAACTTCAGTTGGAATTGGGCGGAGGTCAAAGCAAGATAGCCAACGGCGCTGGACAGAATCTGACCGGCACCTATGAGCGGCATTTCAATTTCAGCGCAGGCCTGTCGCCGGGCGTGGTGGTGTTTCTCAACAACTATTCGGCGCTTGAAGTGAATGTGGGCGTGCTCGGCTACAACTACACGGCCACTAAAAGCACCACCGACCAGATATACGTGGCGCGCCGCCACATGCGTAGTGCAAACTTCAAGATCAACCTGTTCTCCATAATGTTTGGAGTGTCCTTTTATATATAAAGAGAAAGATGAAGCGCACACTCCTTGTAATTGTTATTATTGCGGCCATAGCGGCATGTATGCCGTCAGCGGCCTCGGCGCAGAGTATCCAGCGCAAGCGCCTGGTGAACCCCGACAGTATTCCCGACGAGCTCGTTCTGGTGGGTGAGGATACGGTGCACATGATAATTCCGCAGGCCAACTACGGTCGCTTCGACCGCGGGTTGTTCAACTGGCTGTATGTGCCAAAGGGTCGTTGGGCTTTCGGTCTTAACGCATCGTACGGCGAACTTGACACAGAGGATGTGCAGGTGCTGTCGCTGATTAAGAACGTAGACATGCGCGGCAAGATGTACAGCATAAAGCCGTCAATAAGCTATTTCGTGCGCAACAACCAGAGTGTCGGCCTGCAGTTCAACTATAGCCGCGGCACTGCCAATCTCGACAATTTGTCGGTGGATTTCGACGAAGACATCAACTTCAGCCTACACGACATCAGCTACTACTCCGAGAGCTATGCCATAGCCACATTTTATCGCAACTATGTGGGTCTTGGCCGCAAGAGCCGTTTCGCTATATTCAATGAGGTAAGTCTCGAATTTCTTGCAGGGTCGTCGCGCTTCAAGCGTCCCTACGACGGTAAGCCACGCGACACGCAGACCACAATCACCCAAGGTTCGCTCAATTTCAGTCCGGGCTTGAGCGTGTTCATTCAGGAGAACGTCGCTTTCAACGTGTCGTTCGGCATCTTCGGCATCAAGTTCCGCAAGGAGAATCAGACCACCGACGGAGTGGACGAAGGTTCGCGCTTCACCTCGGGCGCCAATTTCCGATTCAACATCTTCAACATCAGCCTCGGCATGATGGTAGTAATATGATTGTAAGGCGATGAAAAACAGCATAAAAGCAGTCATGGCCGGAGTGATGGCCATAATCATGGGCGCCTGCATCCACAACGACATCCCGTACCCGCGCATCCAGGCCAACTTTCTGACGTTTGAAGCCGAGGACACAAGTCGTCCGGCCGAAATCGACAGCCTTACGCGCATGATAACACTCACATTCTCGGAAGAAGCGGATATCTACGACGTGCGCGTGGAAGGATACTCTATGACTCCCGGTGCTCATATTGTCGGTGCCGACACGCTTGAGACGCTCGACCTCAGCGCACCGCGCTATGTGACGCTGCGTCTCTATCAGAGCTATATCTGGACCATACGGGCCATTCAGAACATCGAGCGCTACTTCACCGTAGAAGGACAGGTGGGCTCGGCCACTATCGACGTGCCGGCGCAGCGTGTGATTGTCTACGTAAGCGAGAGCACCGATCTGAAGGCTGTGCGTGTGCTCACATGCAAGCTTGGCCCGGAAGGCAGCACCATGACACCCGAGCTCCGGGGCAACATTGTGGATCTGTCGCGACCTCTCACCGTAGATGTCGACATTCACGACCGCAGGCAGACGTGGACCATATATGCCGAAACCACTGAGAGCGCAGTCGAGACCGTAAGCGCCGATGCATGGACATGTGTGGCGTGGGTTAGCGGCATAGCGCAGGCCGGCCGCGATAACGGCGTGGAATTCCGCAAGGTAGGTGTGCAGGACTGGACGCAGGCTCCGGCAGAGTGGGTGACCCACGACGGGGGCAGCTTTACCGCGCGCCTGATACACCTTGTGCCCGAGACGGCCTACGAGGCCAGGGCCTACAGCGACAGCGACGTCGGTTCCGTACTGCAGTTCACAACAGGCAGTATCCTGCAGGTTCCAAACAGCGCACTCGACGAATGGTGGCTCGACGGAAAAGTGTGGAACCCTTGGGCCGAAGGCAGCGAACCTTATTGGGACACCGGCAACAAAGGAGCCACCACACTTGGCTCATCGAATACATTCCCGACAGAGGACACCAGCACCGGCACTGGCCTGGCGGCTCAACTCGAAACGCGTTTCGTGGGCATCGGTATCATAGGCAAGCTTGCGGCCGGCAACCTCTTCGTGGGCTCGTACGTGCGCACCGACGGCACCAACGGCGTGCTCGACCTCGGTCGCCCCTTCACCGAGCGTCCCACAGCACTGCGCGGCTACATGAAATACAAGACCGCACCCATCTCCCACACTTCGTCGGGTTTTGAGTATATGAAAGGTGAGCCGGACACCTGCGTCGTGTGGGTGGCTCTCATCGACCAGGACAGCCCTTTCGAGATACGCACCAATCCATCCAACCGTCAGCTGTTCAGCCCGTCGCTGCCTATTGTCATAGCCTACGGCAACGTTGAATGTGGTCATGACATTGATTCGTACGTCCCCTTTGAAGTGAAACTCGACTACACAAGCACCTCACGAAAACCAAAATATCTGTTAATTACAGCCTCCGCAAGCAAATACGGCGACTATTTCACAGGTGGCGCAGGCGCCACCATGTGGCTTGACGACTTAGAATTGCTTTATGACTATTAAAAAACTGCTTACATCTTTTCTGGTGCTCGCGGCAATGTATCTTCCCGCCCACGCATCCGACAGCATTTCCTCTCTCAAAAAGTATCTTCCCGAAATCCACACTACGCTGCGCGCGCGCTACGAGCTCTCTACCGCCGACGGTACCGGACGCTTCCAGGTGCGCAACGCCCGTGTGAATCTTAAAGGCAATGTCTCCGACCATCTGGGGTATTTCATGCGTGTCGATTTCTGCGACCGTGGCTCCATCAGGCTACAGGATGCCTACGGCATCTTCTCGCCCACGTCGAAGTGGAAAATAATGCTTGGCCAGATGCGAGTGCCCCTGTCGGTTGACGCGTCGCGCGCCGTCAATACCTACTGGTTCTCCAACCGTTCGCTTGCCAACCGCGACCAATGGACGTCGCGCAAAGTGGGTTTAAAGGGACGCTATTCCTTCAATATCGCCAAGGCTCCGGCATTCGTGGAAGGTGGTGTGTTCAGCTCGGCATCGACCACGGCGCAGACCACATGGAGCAAGGATTATACATATGGAATAATTGGCGCCGTCACCCTCGGAGACTTTATGCCGGAAATAGGTTTTCAGAGCAACATGCTCGGCGCGACCCGCTGCAACCTGTGGAACGCATCGCTCACCTGGATACATGGCCCATGGGAGGCCGAGACCGAATTTCTGTATAAGGTTTACACCAATAAGGCCGCCAACGACACCAAGGCATTCAATCTGATGGGCCGCCGCTTTTTCCCGCTGCGCAGCCCTTATGCCAACCGTCTGTCGCTCGACCTGCGTTTTGACTACTCCAGCGACAACTGCGATGGCCAGCGTGGCGACGACGGCCGTCTTCTTGTCACATTTACCGCCCGCAAGCGCATCACCGCCGGCACCACAATCGCCTATCTTAAAGGCCCCTTGAAGGCTCATCTGCGTCTCAACTACGAGCAGTATTTCCACAGCGAAGACCATGTGTACTCGCCGGCCTACGGCAATAAACTGTGCGTGGAGCTGATGCTGCATTTCTAATCGGGCCGAGGCGCTGTTTGCTACGTCTCTTCTGGCGAAACAAATTTATTTGTTTCGCGCTCAACTTATTCTTATCTTTGCACAGATTATGGACAAGTTCATCGACATAGACGGCGTGAAGCTGCACTACCGCGTCAGCGGGGCAGGGCAGCCGTTTATACTCATGCACGGCTGGGGATGCAACGTCGACACCGTGGCAAGTATCGAGCGCGTCGCCGCCGAGAGCCATGAGGTGTACAATATTGACTTTCCCGGCTTCGGACAGAGCGACGAGCCTGCCGAGTGCTGGGGAGTGGAGCGCTACACACGGCTGGTCGAGGAATTTGCCCGCCGCTTGGGACTGGATTCGCCAGTGCTCGCCGGCCATTCTTTTGGCGGACGTGTGGGGCTGCTCATGGCCTCGCGCACGCCGGTGGGCAAACTTGTGCTCATTGATGCCGCCGGAGTGAAGCCCCGTCGCAGTCTGCGCTACTATCTGAAAGTATACAGCTTCAAGGCCATGAAGGCGGTGTGCCGTCTGTTGCTGCCGAAGAAGAAGGCGCAGGAGCTAATCGAGGCGCGACGCAAGCGCTCGGCATCGGCCGACTATGCCGCCGCATCGCCCCGCATGCGCAGCATTCTGAGCAGGGTGGTCAACGAAGATCTCTGCCATGTGATGCCCTCTATAAAGGCGCCGACGTTGCTGATATGGGGCGAGAACGACACAGCGACGCCTCTGCGCGACGCCCGACGGATGGAACGACTTATCCCCGATGCCGGCCTGGTGAGTTTTCCCGGTTGCGGCCACTATAGTTTTCTTGACAATCCGGGGCAGTTCGCAGCCGTGCTGCGCAGCTTCTTGAAATCTTAGACACGCGATGATTATACTATTCTGGATATTATTGGTTGCCGCCGTCTCCGGCGTCGTTGCCGAACTTAAGCGCGACCTGATGATGCTGCAGCAGAACTCCTACTACAACAATCGATACACCAATTGGCTGCGTGAGTCTGGCGACACCACATCTGCCTGGCGCATTGTCGGTCTGGTGGTGTTCTTCTTTTCGCTATGCCGCTTTGCCACGCCGGTAGCCGGGATGGCGCTGATGGGAATATTCGGCATTGCCACCGCCTTGAAGCTCGGTTTTGCCAAGTACAAGAAGCCGCTGGTGTGGACGCCCCGCGCCCGTCGCATCTACGCTGTGGCTGCCATACTCATGATGCTTGCCATCGGAATAGCCGTCGTGGCCGCCGCCGATGCAACAGGACGTTTCTACTATGCCGCCGCCACGGCAACGGCCTGCTACTGTGCGTCGCACATTTTCCTGCTCGCGGCCAACATGCTGCTGCGCCCTGTGGAGAAGGCTATCAACCGGCGCTACATCAATGATGCCGCCGACCGCCTGCGTTCAATGCCCGACCTTAAAATCATAGGCATCACTGGCAGCTATGGCAAGACCAGCACCAAGCATTTCCTGCACCGCATACTCTCCGAGCATTTCGACACGCTCATGACGCCGGGAAGCTACAACACCACTCTCGGTGTGGTGCGCACGGTGCGCGAGCTGATGAAACCATACAACGAAGTGTTCATCGTGGAGATGGGTGCAAAAAATCCCGGCGACATACGCGAGATATGCGACCTCGTGCATCCCGCGATGGGCATCGTCACGGCCGTGGGACCGCAGCATCTTGAGTCGTTCGGCAGCATAGAAGCTGTGCAGCGGACAAAATTTGAGCTCGTCGACGCTCTGCCTGCCGACGGTGTGGCATTTGTGAACGACGATTTCGAATATATAGCCTCGCGCCCTGTCGACAACGTGCGGTGTGATCGCTACAGCTGCCACGACGCTGCCGGCGCGCTGTGGACGGCCGACGGCATTGCGTATGCTCCCGACGGCACAAACTTCACCGTGCATGGTCCCGAAGGATTTGCGCTGACTTTGCAGACGCGCCTGTTGGGCGAAGCCAACATATCCGACCTGCTTGCCGCAGTGGCGGCAGCCCACACCCTCGGTGTTCCCGATGAGAAGATACGCTACGCCGTTGCGCAGATTCAGCCTGTGGAACATCGCTTGAGCATACGGCGCACACCGGGTGGTCTCACCGTAATTGATGATGCTTACAACAGCAATCCCGTGGGTTCGCGCATGGCCATGGAAGTGCTTGGCGGCATGAAAGGAGGCCGCCGCGTTGTCATCACTCCCGGCATGATAGAACTGGGAGATAGACAGCACGAGCTCAACGCCGTTCTCGGCCGCCATATAGCAGCCAACGCCGACATTGCCATCATCGTGGGCCGCTACAACCGCGAAGCCATCACTGAGGGTATCGAGGCCGCTGCGGTAGCCGGATGTGAGACCCACACCGTCGATACCTTTGCCGAGGCACAGACCTTGCTCACCAACATAGCCCGTGCCGGCGACGTTGTATTATATGAAAACGATCTTCCCGATACATTTAAATAAGAACTTATGAAAACCGTCATAGGCGTGTTCTTCGGCGGACGAAGCACCGAGCACGAAATATCAGTAATATCGGCCAACCAGGCCATGGCAGCCATCGACGGCAACCGTTTCAGCGTGGTGCCTGTGTACATAACCAAGGACGGCCGTTGGTTCACCGGCGATGCTCTGCGCGACGTGGCCAACTTCCGCGACATAAATTCGTTGCTTGAGCGATGCACGCAGGTGTATATGCGCCCGGTGTTCGGCGATTACAACCTTTACCGCAGCAAGCACAAGATATTCGGCAGCGACACCATGGCCACGCTCGACGTGGTTATTCCTGTGTTGCACGGCTCCAACGGCGAGGACGGCATCTTCGAGGGTGTGCTCGAAACCATCGGAATCCCCTATGCCGGCTGCAACACCCTCGCTTCGGCCAACGGCATGGATAAAATCACCATGAAGATGATACTTCAGGCCAACGGCGTGCCGGTGGTTCCTTATGTGTGGTTCACCGACCGCCAGTGGGACACCGACCGCGATGTCATGCTCGCGAGAATAGAGGACACACTCGGCTATCCGGTAATTGTAAAACCTGCCAACCTCGGCTCCAGCGTAGGAATCGGACGTGCCAAGGACCGCGAGCAACTGCTCGAGCGCGTGGCCGACGCGCAGCGCTATTCTTCGCGTATCATCGTGGAACACATGGTCGACGACCTGCAGGAAATCAACTGCTCGGTGCTCGGCGATTGCGACAGCTACGAGGCTTCTGTGCTTGAAGAACCTATCAAGAGCGGTGAGATACTGAGCTACACCGACAAGTATATGGGCGGCACCAAGGGCAAAGCCGGCATGCAGGCGGCTCAGAAGCGCATTCCCGCCGATTTGCCTGCCGATGTGACCGAGCGCATTCGTTTTCTTGCCGGCGAGACCTTCCGTGTGCTGTCATGCCACGGTGTCAGCCGCGTCGATATGATTGTGGACCGCAGCAACGGCAATATATACGTCAACGAAATCAACACCATACCCGGTTCGCTGTCGTTCTACCTGTGGGAAGCTACAGGAATTTCCTTCCCTAAACTCATGGAACGTCTTGTGAGCCTTGCGCTTAAGCGCAAGCGTGACCAGAGTCACAAAACGGTCAGCTACGACGCCAATATATTCTCGATGGGCGGCGGTCTCAAGGGTGCCAAGGGCGCTAAAGGCGCTAAATAATTAACCGAGAAAAAATATTTCACAGCTAAACTTTGCGCTATCTGCTGGTCCTCAGCGCATAGCGGAAAGCTTAGCTGTTTTGTGCGTTTTTCGGTGTGAAAATATGTTTTGAGGAATGAAAAAAAGGTCGTAACTTTGTAAGGTGATTTGCATAGAACGACATATTGAACATCTGCTCATGGCGCACGATTGTGTGATTGTGCCCGGCCTTGGAGCCGTGCTTGCCCACACGTTGCCCGCGCGCATGGACGCCACAGGAGAGAAAATGCTCGCTCCCGTGCGCGTGTTTACGTTCAATCCCGCTCTGAATCACAACGATGGCGCGCTTGCCGCAAGCGTTGCCCGCGCCGAACGCATTGGCTATGAAGCCGCCGCGTCGGCTGTTGAAACGGCAGTAGCCGATATGCGCCGCCGTCTCGACGGAGAAGCCCGTCTGAGTCTTGGCTCCGCAGGAATGCTGTTGCGTAATGCCGATGGCTCACTGCGTTTCGTACCGGCGTCGGCCCGCGAACTTACGCCCGCATCAATGTGGCTGCCCGAAGTGAATCTCACGCTGTTCGGCGGTGAAAAGACTGTAGCCGCAGCGGAGCCCGACACCATGGAGAATGTGGTTGTTGCACGCCGTGCGCATCGCCGCCGTGCGCGCTACACTTCGCGTGTCGTTAAGATGGCCGCCACTATGGCGCTCCTTTTTGCCGTAGGACTGGCCATCATCAAGCCTGCAAGCATCGACAATCCGGAGCGCGCATCGCTCGGCGTTGAAAGTCTTTCGCCGGCAGCGCGCACGTCGCTCATTGAGACTCCCGGACAGGCTGTTGCTCCGGTGGTGCTTGTGATAGAACGTCACAGTGATGCAGCTACGCCTGTCGACACCGCAGCATATGCCGCCATGCGCCGTGCTGCCCGCGGACATGTTGACTCCGGCCGCTATTATATGGTGGTGGCATCGCTGGCAAGCGAACTTGAAGCGCGCCAATTTGTTGAAAACAGCAAAGACCCCTCTTTAGGCATACTCGTAAAAGACGGACGCTATCGCGTCTATGCAGCCCAAGGCGCCTCTCTTGCCGATGTCAATGCTTTAGCAGCATCCAATGGCGTGAACAGCCGTTATCCTTCCGCATGGGTATGCCGTAAATAAGGCATTATCATGGACAATCTCCACCAGCTCCTTCTTGAGCGTCACAGCATACGACGCTACACCGACGCGCCCGTCGATGCCGACGATGTGCGTCTGATTCTGCAGGCGGCCCTTCTCTCGCCCAGTTCCAAAAGCAAACGTCCCTGGCAGTTCGTAATTGTGGAAAACCGCGATACTCTGGCGCGCCTTGCCGAGTGCAAGGACTTCGGCACTAAGCCGATTGGTACCTGCGCGTTCGGCGTAGTTGTGGCTGTGGACGCGGCCGAGAGCGACTGCTTTGTGGAAGACGCATCGATTGCTGCCGCATTCATGCATCTCCAGGCCGCAGAACTGGGACTTGGCTCCTGTTGGATTCAGGTGCGCAACCGCTTTGCCGCAGATGGTACGCCAGCCGAGGATATCGTGCGCGAAACACTCGGCATCCCCGAGAATCTGACCATTGAGTGCATCGTTACCGTTGGTCACAAAGATGAACAGCGGCGTCCGGTCGACCCTGACAAACTGCTGTGGGAGAAAGTACACATCGAGCGTTGGAGACAAATAGAATAACCATAGTCGGTGCCGGAAACGTCGCCACGCATCTTGGCTGTGCGCTTGCGGATGCAGGTGCTGAGATAGTGCAGGTATGTGCCCGAAGCACGGCAAGCGCGCATGCGCTCGCCGACCGACTGGGTGCGCAGGCGATTGACAATCCCGCCGATGTGGATCCGACGGTGGATTTTTGCATCATATGCGCCACCGACACCGCCATCCCCGAGATAGCCGGGCGCCTGCCACATATCGGCGGCATAGCTGTGCACACCTCCGGCAGCGTGCCGATGGACGCGCTGCTGCCTGCCGCAGCAATGGTGGGGGTGTTGTATCCCCTGCAGACATTCTCCAAAGGCCGCGCCCTCGATGTGCGTTGTGTGCCGTTTTTCACCGAAGGCAGTGACGCCGACACGCTTGCGGCTATTGATGCGCTGGCTTCTGCTGTTTCCGACTCAGTGCATCACGCCGACAGCAGTACGCGTCCGTTGCTGCATGTGGCCGGCGTGCTTGGATGCAACTTTCCCAACTATCTGCTGGGGTGTGCCGCCGAGGTGCTGGCGCGAGGAGGCTATAGCCTCGAGGTGCTGCGCCCGCTGCTTCAGGAGACAGTGGCCAAGGCTTTTGAATTCGGCCCGGACAACGCGCAGACCGGCCCGGCCATCCGCGGCGACCGGTCGACTATCGACCGCCACAGCGCGATGCTGCCTCATGTGCAGGCGAGCATATACGAGACTATCTCACAAGCCATCATGGATAAATACCGAATATGAGCAAAATCAACTACGATATACGCAAGATACGCGCATTTGCCTTCGATGTGGACGGTGTGCTGTCGCCTGCGGTTGTGCCTATGGATGCCGACGGACGCCCTGCGCGCATGGCTAATGTTAAGGATGGTTTCGCCCTTAAGCAGGCTGTGCGGGCCGGTTATGCAGTGGCCATAATCACGGGTGCTGATACGCCCAATGTGCGCAAGCGTATGAATATGATTGGTATTGAGGATGTGTTCCTCGCAGCCGGCGATAAACTTGCCATCCTCAAGGACTGGATGGCGCGGCACGGTCTATCGGCAGACGAGGTGGCCTTTGCCGGGGATGACATCCCTGATGTGGCCTGCATGCGCCATGTCGGACTGTCTGTGGCGCCGTGCGACGCCGATCCGGATGTGCGTGCCATGGCCGTACATGTCAGCAACTGCGCGGGCGGCTACGGTGTGGCCCGCGAACTCATCCGCGAGGTCATGCTCGCACAGGGCGCATGGCCCGAAACTGCAAATGCTTTTGGAAACTGATGAATATTAATCCTGCTACCCCTCCCCGCGTTTTCAACTTCAATATTGTGTTGGCCAGTCAGTCGCCCCGCCGTCGCGAACTGATGCAGATGCTTGTTCCCGATGTGGTGGTGGCCTCTGCCAAAGATGTGGATGAAGACTATCCCCCGATGTTGGCTGCTGTGGACGTGCCCGAATGGCTGTCGCGCCACAAAGCCGAAGCATATGCCGGCGATCTCAATGACGGAGAAGTGCTCGTAACCGCCGACACCGTGGTGATAGTAGACGGCGACATACTCGGCAAGCCTGCCGACGAGGCGGAGGCATGCGCGATGTTGCGTCGTCTCTCAGGCCGCACACATACGGTGGTGACCGGTGTGACACTGTCGTATAGGGGCGGCCGCGACAGTTTTTCGGAGCGCACGGAGGTGGAGGTGGCTCCGCTCTCCGACAGCGAGATTGAGGCATATGTGCGCGCGTTTCGTCCGCTTGACAAAGCCGGAGCGTATGGCATCCAGGAGTGGATAGGCGGAATAGGCATCCGTGGCATCCGCGGCTGCTTCTACAATGTGATGGGCCTTCCGCTCCATGCGCTTTACACCCACCTCAAATCCATCTCCTTCTGATTGTTGCCCTGTAATTTTAGAGGGCGACTTTGTCAATAGGGTCTGCGTCGGTGACGGCGAGGTTGATTACCTCAAGTACGGTGTCGACGTAGTGGAAGGTAAGTCCATGACGATACTTCTCGGCTATGTCCTCGATGTCGCGTTCATTTTCACGCGACAGCACGATATCGGTGATGCCCGCGCGTTTTGCCGCCAAAATCTTCTCTTTGATGCCGCCCACCGGGAGCACACGGCCGCGAAGCGTAATCTCGCCGGTCATGGCCAGGCGCGGTGCCACGCGTTTCTGCTTGAAACACGACACGATGGCTGTGGCGATGGTGATGCCGGCCGACGGGCCGTCCTTGGGGATTGCGCCCTCGGGAAAATGGATGTGCAGGCAGTATTTCTCGAAGAGAGCAAGGTCGATGCCGAGTGTCTGTGCGTGGGCTTTAACCCACTGCAAGGCTATTGTGGCCGATTCCTTCATTACATCGCCGAGGTTGCCGGTAAGCGACACTTTCTCTCCCTTTCCGGCCGACAGCGATGCCTCGGCAAGCAGAATCTCTCCGCCCACGGAGGTCCAGGCAAGGCCTGTGACCACGCCCGCGAAGTCATTGCCTTCGTAGCGCTCTGAGCGGTGGATGGGCAGGCCGAGAATATCCTTGAGATCGGAAGCCTCAACCTCTTCGGGGAATGGTTTGTCGCTCATGCGGGCGAGCACAGCTTTGCGCACCACCTTTTCCAGGCATTTCTGCAGCTGACGCACGCCGCTTTCGGCAGTGTAGTTCTCGATTATGGCCTGCATGGCTGCGGGGCTGACGCGCACGTCGTCGCTCTTGAGGTCGGCACGTTCGAGAATGCGGTTCATCAGGTGCTGTTCGGCAATCTGCTGTTTTTCTTCGGCAAGGTAGCCGCTGAGCTCTATTATCTCCATGCGGTCGATGAGCGGTCCGGGCACGGTCGACAAGGTGTTGGCCGTGGCGATGAACAACACGTTCGACAGATCGAAATCAATGTCTATGTAGTTGTCGTGAAAGCGGCAGTTCTGCTCCGGGTCCAGTACTTCAAGCAGTGCCGAGGCCGGATCTCCCTTAAAGTCGTGGCCTATTTTGTCAATTTCGTCGAGCAGCAGCACGGGGTTGTTGCTGCCGGCACGCTTCACCGCATCAATGATGCGACCGGGCATCGCGCCGATGTAGGTGCGGCGGTGGCCGCGAATCTCCGCTTCATCGTGCAGGCCGCCGAGTGCCACACGCTGATAATCTTTGCCGAGGGCTTCGGCAATGCTGCGTCCGAGACTCGTCTTGCCCACGCCGGGAGGACCGACAAGACACACAATCGGCTGTCGTCCGGCGGGGTTTTGCATAATCATGGCCAGTTGCTCAAGGATGCGCTCTTTCACCTTTTCAAGGCCGAAATGTTCTTTGTCGAGCATCTCCGCTGCATGGCGGAATGCTTTTTTGCTTGCCTTTTCGGGCATGGGCTTGCTGATGCTCCATGGCAGGCTCAACACATTATCTATATAGGAGAACTGGATTGCATAGTCGGGGCTCTGTGGGTTGAAGCGCCGCAGCTTATCTATTTCTTTAGCTACAATCTCGCGCACGTGCTTGGGCAGATTGGCCTTGTCGGCACGCTTTTCGAGCATATCGGTGTCATCCGATGCCTCTCCATAGAGTTCCTGGCGGATGGTTTCCATTTGCGACTGCAGGAAGTTCTGCTTCTGCGAGTCGGACAGCGAGGACTTCGTGCGCTCGTTGATGGCCTGCAGCAGGCTCACCTTCTCAAGGTGTTGATTGATTAAGCCGAGTGCCTGCTCGGCGCGTGCCGAGAGGGTGTTCTGAGCCATAAGTTTGCCTTTCTCCTCGCTGGAGAAGGGCAGGTTGGTGCACAGGAAGTTGAGCAGCATGGCGGGATTCTCCACCAGTGCGTCGACATTTTGGGCGAAAGGCTCGTATGGCTCGAGCGTGGCTTTGGCGAATTTCTTCGATGCGTTGATGAGCATGCTCATTACTGCGGCGAAATAGTCGGTGCTTGGCCCGATGTCCTCCGGCTTCATTTCCACACGGGCATGAATGTCGGCCTCGGGAATATTGTCGGCGACAGCGCCTTTTCCGAGGATACGGAAACGGTCGGAGGTGCGCACTATGGCCGTGTGGGAGCCGTCGGGCAGGTCAATTACCCGCATCACCTGTGCGAGCACACCGAATTTGTGCAGCTTGGTGATGGTGGGCTTCTCCTCGGAAGCGTCCTTCTGGCACACGATGCCGATGGCCACGTTGCGGTCGGCTGCGGCGCGTGCCGTTGCTAATGAATTCTCGCGTCCGAGCGACAGCGGAACTGTGCTCATCGGGAAAATCACCGAGTCGCGGGTCGGCAGCACCGGCAGCGAGTCAAGGTTGAGGCTGGCTTCGAGAGTCCACGTTTCGTCGGTCAGACTCTGCACATTTACTATTATATTGCTTTTTTCGTCGTTAAATTCCATACTTTCGCTCTATGCAAACAGGATGCCAAAGTTACGAAATTTTCGCGACATATTCCGCATGTGGCCTCAAAAAGCCTGGAACTTCGGGCGGTAGCCGAAAATGTGTTGCGTAACATAGAAATTAAATTGCATTTTTCACGGAAAAATAATTAAATTGCAATCGAAAAAATAACCATCTGGCCTCAGATACCAAAAGCTAAACTATGAAAATCTATAAGACCAACGAAATCAAAAACATAGCCCTGCTTGGAAGCAAGGGCTCGGGTAAGACCACACTCGCCGAGTCGATGCTCTACGAGTGTGGTGTGATAAAACGTCGCGGCACTATTGAAGCCGGAAACACCGTCTGCGACTACTTCCCCGTAGAAAAGGAGTACGGCTACTCGGTGTTCTCCACCGTGTTCTATGCCGAGTTCCTCAACAAGAAACTCAATGTGATAGACTGCCCCGGAGCCGACGACTTTGTGGGCAACGCCATCACCGCGCTCAACGTGACCGATACCGGTGTCATCGTGATCAACGGCCAGTATGGAGTGGAAGTGGGCACGCAGAACATCTTCCGCACAGCCTCGTCAATCAAGAAACCCATTATCTTCGCCATCAATCAGCTTGACGGCGAGAAGGCCGATTACGACAACGTAATCGAGCAGATGAAAGAAGTATTCGGTTCCAAGGTGGTGCCCATCCAGTATCCCCTGCAGTGCGGCCCGGGCTTTAACGCCATGATCGACGTACTTCTGATGAAGAAGTATTCGTGGGGCCCCGAGGGCGGTGTGCCCACCATCGAGGAAATACCCGCCGAGGAGATGGACCGTGCCATGGAGCTGCACAAGGCCCTCGTTGAGGCTGCTGCCGAGAACGATGAGAGCCTTATGGAGAAATTCTTCGAGACCGAGCACCTCACAGAAGACGAGATGCGCATGGGCATCCGCAAGGGTCTTATCGACCGTTCGATCTACCCGGTGTTCTGCGTAAGCGCCGCCAAGGATATGGGCGTGCGCCGCATGATGGAGTTCCTCGGCAATGTGGTGCCTTTCGTAGAGGATATGCCCGCACCTGTCGACACTGCCGGCGACACGATTGAACCCAAGGCCGACGGCCCGCTGAGCGTGTACATGTTCAAGACCACCGTGGAGCCGCACATCGGCGAGGTGAGCTATTTCAAGGTGATGAGCGGCACACTGCGTGCAGGTGCCGACCTTGAGAATGTGACCCGCGGCAGCAAGGAGCGCCTGGCGCAGATATTCTGCGTGTGCGGTCAGATAAAGACGCCTGTCGATGCTCTTGAAGCCGGCGACATCGGCGCAGCCGTGAAGCTGAAAGACGCCCGCACCGGAAATACTCTCGACGAGAAGGGCTGCGACTACGAGTTCGACTTCATCAAATATCCCGCGCCCAAGTATCAGCGTGCCGTGCGTCCCGTCACCGAGAGCGACGCCGAGAAACTCAACTCCATCCTCACCCGCATGCACGAGGAGGATCCCACCTGGCAGATAGAGCAATCCAAGGAACTGAAACAGACCATCGTGTCGGGACAGGGCGAGTTCCATCTGCGCACGCTCAAATGGCGCGTGGAGAACAATGAGAAGCTGCCTATCGTGTTCGAAGAACCGAAGATTCCCTATCGCGAGACCATCACCAAGGCCGCCCGTGCCGACTACCGCCACAAGAAGCAGAGCGGTGGCGCCGGTCAGTTCGGCGAGGTGCATCTGATTGTTGAACCTTACTTTGAAGGCATGCCTGTTCCCGACAGCTATCGTTTCGGCAACCAGGAATTCAAGATGAACGTGCGCGACACGCAGGAAATTCCTCTGGCATGGGGCGGCAAACTCGTGGTGTGCAACAGCATCGTTGGCGGCGCCATCGATGCCCGCTTCATCCCTGCCATAGTCAAAGGTCTGATGGACCGCATGGAGCAAGGCCCGCTGACAGGCTCTTACGCCCGCGACGTGCGTGTCATCATCTACGACGGCAAGATGCACCCGGTCGACAGCAATGAAATCTCGTTCCGTCTGGCCGGCCGCAATGCCTTCAGCGAGGCATTCCGCAACGCAGGTCCCAAGGTGCTCGAACCAGTCTACGACGTGGAAGTGATGGTACCCGGCGATGTGATGGGCGATGTGATGAGCGACCTGCAGGGACGCCGTGCCATCATCATGGGCATGCACAGCGAGAATGGCTTTGAGGTGATAGCCGCCAAGGTGCCCCTCAAGGAGATGGCCAGCTACTCGACGGCGCTCAGTTCCATCACCGGTGGCCGCAGCAGCTTCACCATGAAGTTTGCCTCCTACGAGCTTGTGCCCGGCGACGTGCAGGACAAACTGCTCAAGGAATATGCGGAAAAGAACAACGAAGACTGATACCAACTGATATAAGCTGTTTGAAATGCAGGCGCAATTCTTTTGCGCCTGCATTTATGATGATATAAAAATGAAAAGAGAAATAACGGCAGAGGACATTGTGGAAGCGCTGCGCCTGTATGCCGACGACGAGCAGCGGCGTGTGCTGATGCGCTTTTTCAAGACAGGCAAAGGCCAGTATGGCGAAGGCGATAGCTTTCTGGGATTGCGTGTGCCGCAGACACGCAGTGTTGTGCGCGAGGCGCGCAGGCAGGTTGCAATGGACGAGATAGAGCGGCTGCTCTACAGTCCCCTGCATGAGGCAAGGCTGGCAGGATTGCTGCTGCTCGTGGAGGAGATGAAAGCGGCGCTTCCTCGCCGTCGCGATGACCCGACAGCAGGAGCCGACAGACGCGAAGAGCTTGCGCGGTTCTATCTGCGCCATGCCCGGCAGGCCAACAATTGGGATCTCGTGGATCTGAGTTGCGGATATATCCTGGGTGTGCATCTGTTGCATGCCGGCACAGACGGGCGTATGCCCGACCGTGGCGTGCTCGACACCCTTGCGGCCAGCGACAACTTGTGGGAGCAGCGCATTGCCATTGTGTCGACGCTGGAGCTCATACGTGCCCGTCAGTTTGACGACACGTTGCGCATAGCCTCGCTCCTGCTCGACCATCCGCACGACCTTATCCACAAGGCAGTGGGATGGATGTTGCGCGAGGTCGGCAAGCGCGACAAGGATGTGCTGGTCGATTATCTTGAAGCCAACCATGCGCGGATGGCCCGCACCACGTTGCGCTATGCCATTGAGAAATTTCCTGACGACGAACGGCGTGCATGGTTGCAGCGCCGATAACGGCATCACACATTTTAAGTATATTTTTGTTAAACATCCCGTCGCGGCGGGATGTTTTTTACCAATAATTAAGTATTGTTCACCATTAGTTGCTTGTGTAATTTTGCACTGCAAAATCAGGGGAGCAGGCTTCGGGAATGACGCCGGACCGACCCCGCCAACGAACAATACTCAAATGAAAGCAAATCTATTTGTAGCTTTAACATTACTCGGCGCAGCAGGCCAATATGCCATGGCTGCGTCCCCCGAGAGCCTCGATTCCACTACAGTAAAAAAGAAAGTGTCGGCATGGGACCGCCTGCATGTGGGCGGTTACGGCGAAGCTGTCTTTACCCGCAACTTCTATTCCGACAGCTATCTGCGCTATTCCGAACCCGACAAGTACCGCAAGGGTTCGCATGGCCGCTTCGACCTGCCCCATGTGGTGATTTATCTGGGCTATGACTTTGGCCACGGCTGGTCTATGAGCTCGGAAATAGAATTCGAGCACGGCGGCGTCGAGTCGGCGGTAGAAATAGAAACCGAGGAGGCCGGCGAATACGAAAAGGAAATAGAACGTGGCGGCGAGGTGAACCTCGAGCAGTTCTATATCCAGAAGGAATTTATGCCCCAGCTAAAGTTGCGCGCAGGCCTGCAAGTTGTGCCCGTGGGCGGTACCAACGCGCGCCACGAGCCCAATCAGTTCTTCGGTGTCTACCGCCCCGAGGGCGAGAACACCATTATGCCGTGCACATGGCGAGAGGTGTCTGTTTCGTTGCTCGGCCGTGCGGGCAAATGGGGCTATCAGGCCATGTTTCTGCCGGGCCTTGACTCCGAGCGTTTCGGCAACAGCGGATGGATTCACGACGGCTCCGCATCGCCTTATGAATTCAAGATAGCCAACAACTACGCCTTTGCGGCGCGTGTCGACAACTATTCCGTGCCCGGTTTGCGTCTGAGTGTCAGCGGATATGTGGGCAACTCTTTCCGCAACACGCTTTATCCCACATCATCCACTAAGAACGACGGCATCCACGGCACCGTGACAATCGGCTCGTTTGACTTCAGCTACTCCGGCCACAACTTCGTGACACGCGGCTCGTTTGACTGGGGCCATCTGACCGACTCCCGCCATATCTCGCGTTTCAACATAGCCATGCCCAAGACTTCGACATCCAAGCGGCAGGAGGTTGCCTCCGACGCAGTGGCCGCAGGTGTGGAGGTGGGCTATAATTTCTTCAGCCTGTCGCCCGCGCTGACAGCAAAGGGGCAGAAGATGTTCGCCTTCGGCCGTTACGACTATTACGACTCTATGGCCAGGATGGATGGAGCGCAGAGCCTCGGTTGGTGCCGTCGTCAGAAAATTTCGGCCGGCGTAAACTGGTATCCTATCGACCGGATAATGATTAAAGGCGAATACACCTATCGCATTCTCCCATCGGCCTACAACAACGAACCATCCATCTCGTTGGGCATTGCCTATTGCGGCTGGTTCAAATAAGAGAATCTTTATCACACAAAATAAAATATGAAATTCTACAAGTATCTCACTGTAGCAGCTGTGGCCATTTCAATGACCGCATGCTCCGACTCCAATTCCGATGAGCCCAACAGCGGCGATGAATCTTCCGAAAAAGAAGTCGCCTTGAAAAATGCTGCCGAGCAGTATGTCGATTACACTGTGCTTCCCACCTACAAGGCAATGGCCGATGCTGCTGTGGAACTTCAGTCGCTCAGCCACGACATCCGCAGCAAGTTTGCCGCCGGCACCCTTACCTCGGCCGACGTAGCGGCTGCCGGCGAAGCCTGGCGCCGCGCCCGCAAGAGCTGGGAGCTATCCGAGGCCTTCCTGTTCGGTCCGGCCAATACCCACAACATTGACCCGCACATCGACTCGTGGCCTCTCGACAAGGCCGCCATGGAAACTCTGCTCGGCGACATCCGTGCCGGCAAGCCCTGGAGTCTTGAAAACAACGGCGGCTATGGTCTTATCGGCTTCCATTCCGTAGAATACCTGCTCTTTGAACTCACTCCCGACGGCAACAGTTCGCTCACTCACTCTACCGCCTACACCGCAGAGGAACTTGAGTATCTCTGCGCCGTTACCGACGACCTATGTCAGCAGTGCGTGTGTCTCGAGGCTTGCTGGGCCGGCACCGACGCCATCTCTTCGGAGAAGCAAGATATCCTCGAAGAGGCCGACCTCGACTACAATGAAACCTACGGCTGGGAGATGAAGAACGCTGGTCGTGGCGGCTCGCGTTTCAAAACCTACCAGGAAGTGGCCGAAGAAATCATCCAGGGCTGCATTGACATAGCCGATGAGGTCGGTAACACTAAAATCGGCCGTCCCCACTTCGGCGCGTCCGAACAAGACAGAAACTACATTGAGTCGCCTTACTCGCTCAACTCCATAGAGGACTTCGTGGACAACATCATATCCATCCGCAACTCCTATTGCGGCGCGAACGGTGCCACAGCTTCCATAAGCGACTATGTGAAAAAACACGACGCCGCCCTCGACACCCGCGTGCGCAAGGCTATAGACGATGCCATCGCTGCTATCCAGGCCATCCCGGAGCCTTTCGACAAGAGCGCAGGCAGTGAAGCGGCAGGCAAAGCCGTGACCGCCACCGGCACCGACCTTGCCGACATACTCGGCGAAGTGAGCACCCTCATCACACGCAACTAAACTGAACCACAAACCCCGCAGAGAGTACCCGACGGCCGCGTCTATGTGCCGTCGGGGTATTCTGCAAATACCGTCATAATCGTGAAAAAACGCAAATTCGCAGCTCTGATGCTCGCATCGGCCACAGCCATGCTTGCAGTGTCGTGTTCCGACGACGAAAAAATCGAGGACGAAAAGCCCGAAAGCCAAGTGCCCGAATGGTATTATGCCGGTGGCGAGCTCGGCACATCCGCCCTCTTTACCTCCAATGCTTTCGAACAGCCTACCGCCGCCGTGCAGAACCAAGGTATGTACCAGCAGTTCAAGAATGGCGAAGCACTCTTTGAAAAGCCTTTCATGGCCAATGCAAGCGGTGTGCGCCATGGTCTGGGCCCTGTCTACATCCGCACGTCATGTATGCACTGCCACCCCAGTTATGGCCACGGCACGCGTGTGCCCGAAGGCGCCTTCAGCACTGCCGATCCGGGCAACGGCTGTCTGCTCGTGGTCTACGATCCTGCCACAGAAGGCTATGTGCCCTGGCTCGCAGGAATGCCGCAGAGCCACGCCGTGGCGCCTTTCAAGGCACCCCTCGACGAGAGCCTCATCAACGTGCGATGGGTCAACGCCACCGACGAGTGGGGCAACCGTTTTGCCGACGGCGAGACCTACGAACTGCAATATCCTGAGGTCACAATGCCCCGCGAGGCAATCTATGTGGTGCGCCGGGGCTATGAGCTGCCGGGCGACTACGCCGTGAAGCTCGAGTCGACCATCGGAATCTATGGCACCGGCCTGCTCGACGCTATCGACGACGACGATCTGCTGGCACAGTACCGCAAGGAGGAGAACGACGGCTTCCTGCCCAATGGTCTGAATCCGGCCTTCTATGCCAATGGCAACTGGACGGGGCTCTATGCCAACTCGCTTCAGGGCGACGGCACCGGCTATCCTCGCCGCTTCACCTACGCTCTCTCACGAGGCCCGCTGCAGGATGCCGCCGGCGCGAACGCCATCTGGAACATTACCAACGTGACCCGTTCCGACCGCCGTTACCACTACCTTGACGCCGCAGGCACATACGCCGAGTACTCCGCCAAGGACCCCGAAGTGCAGGCCGGCTTCGATGAGTACCTTCAGCGCATCGACCCCCGCCACGACCATGCCGACTGGTGGACCGGCACCGCCGAGGAGCGCATAAAGAAATACCTTACTGCAAAAGACCTTGACGTGGAGATGTCCGACGATGAGTACACCGACCTTATGGTGTGGCACCGTGGCCTCGCTGTGCCTGCCGTGCGCGACTGCGACGACCCAGAAGTGCTCCGCGGCAAGGAACTCTTTGAGCAGATAGGCTGTGCCTACTGTCATCGTCCCACATGGACCACCGGCAACGATGAAATCCGCGACCCGGCCCGTTTCTTCGCCGGCAACGAGCTGCCTCGCTATCCCCATCAGAAGATATGGCCCTACACCGACATGGTGCAGCACAAGCTGCATATGGCCAACGACATCCGTGGCGGATGGTGCCGCACTACGCCTCTCTGGGGACGCGGCCTGCATCAGAAAATCACCGGTTCGCCCACTGCCGACCGCATGCACGACTGCCGTGCGCGCAACGCCATGGAGGCTATCATGTGGCATGGTTATTCGCCAGAGTCCGACGGTCGCCGCTCCGTAGAGCTCTTCCGCGCCCTGCCCAAGGCCGACCGCGACGCCATTATCCGTTTTGTCGATGCTATCTGATTATGCGAAAACTTCTTAACGCACCTTTTACATTACTCATCCATATCGCCCTGGCCACAATCGTGGCCGGGGCTTTAGTGACTCATTTCTTTGGTGTGCAAGGCTCTGTCACGCTTGTTGAAGGTGGCGGGCCGGTATACCGGTTCGACCGCACTTCGGGCCCTGGCGATGGCAGTCTGCCTTTTGCGTTGTCGCTGCAGCGTGCCGAGGTCATATACTATCCCGGAACCACCACTCCAATGGATTTTCGCTCACATCTGCGCATTGGGGATGCCGATGCCACGGTGGCCATGAACGCTGTTGCCGAAGTAGACGGCTGGCGGTTCTATCAGTCGGGCATGGGCGACGACACGTCCGTTCTCGCCGTGAGCCACGACCCGTGGGGCATAGGCATCACCTACACCGGCTATGCCTTGCTGCTCTTCGGAATGGCCGGCTTCTTCGTGCAGCGCCGCACGGTGTGGCGCTCGCTCTTGCGCAAACAGGCGATTGCTGTAGTGTTGCTGCTGTTTTGTTGCGCGCATGCCGGGGCATCCGAAGCGGGCGGTCTCCATGTAATGCAGCGGCCGCTGGCCGGCAATTTCGGCAAGGTATATGTCTATTGGAACGACCGTGTGTGTCCCGTTCAGACCATGGCACTTGACGTCACTGCTAAGCTCTACGGCTCTACGAGCTACCGCGGATTGTCGGCCGAGCAGGTGCTGTCCGGCTGGCTGTTCTATTACGATGAATGGTTGCGCGACTACGATGCCACACATCCTGCTCCGGCATCGGAAAAGGCGAAAAAGGCCGATGATGAGCGCCGCGCGCTCATCCGCTGGATAGGTACCGGAAGTGCCTTCCGCATTTACCCCTATCATGCCGCTACCGGCCGTATGGAGTGGTTGTCGCTGTCGGAGCGACGTCCATCGCAGATGCCGCTGGAGCAGTGGCGCTTCATGCTCGAGGCTATGCCCCGTATCGGCAATCACATCATGCAGGGCCGCAATGTTGCCGCCAACGAAGCAATCACTGCCCTAATAGACGGTCAGCGCCGCTATGCCGGGGCGGATGTGTTGCCTTCCGAAAGCCGGTTCCGAGCCGAATTGTTTTACAACCGATACATACGTCTGCTTCCCGCCGCGATCCTTGTGCTGCTGTTCGGCGCATTGGGCATCTGCAGCGGTCTGTCTGTCCGCCCCCGCCGCCATGCTGGATCCGTGCTTGTCATGGCCTCTGCTCTCGCGGTGTTGTATTTCGGCGGAGTGCTCGCGCTTAGAGGGTGGATAGGATGGCGCTTGCCTCTGACCAACGGCTGCGAGACTATGCTGTTCATGGCTTTCGCAGCGTCGGCCGGCTCCCTGTTCAGTCGTTCCACGCTTATCCGCGGCGCACTTCTGTGCGTCGGCGCTATGGCCGCGTTCGTGGCCGCGATGGCAGGAAAGACGCCGCAGATAGCATCGCTGATGCCCGTGCTTGCCTCGCCGCTGCTGTCGGTGCATGTGATGATTGTGATGACCTCTTATGTGCTGTTCATGCTGATGGCAGTGCTTGCAGCCGTAGGGCTTGCAAAGGGTGGGGAGGTGTCGGGACGTCTGGCCTTCATCAATGCCATGGTTCTTGTCCCTGCCGTGTTTCTGCTTGCCGGCGGCATCTTTATCGGTGCCGTGTGGGCCAACCAGTCGTGGGGACGCTATTGGGGATGGGACCCTAAGGAGACATGTGCTCTTGTGACGATGCTCATATATTCCGTGCCCGTGCACCGTGCCTCATTGGTGGCTTTCCGCCGCCCGTGCGTGCTGCACCGGTATCTGCTGCTCGCCATAATATCGGTGCTGTTCACCTACTTTGGTGCCAACTATCTGCTGCCGGGATTGCATTCCTACGCCTAATGCGGTGTTTTTGTTTGTGAATACCGGAAAAATCCGTAAATTTGCGGTATGAACAAAGTATGTCCCAAGTGTGGTGCGCCGACACCCGATCTCTCCAATTATTGCCCCAACTGCGGCTACGACCTCGGCTATACTCGTGCCGATGTCCCTCCGGCTTATCAGCAGCCTCAGCAGCCGTATGCCGACCCGAACAATCCTTTTGACGCTTCCGGTCCGGAAGGCAAATGCCGAGGCATTGCCGCTCTTCTGGCGTTCTTTCTCGGTGGCTTCGGCGTGCACTATTTCTACATGAACAAGGTGGGCGCCGGGCTGCTTACCATCCTTCTTACAATCGTGACCTGCGGCATATGGGGTATCATTACTTTTATTCAGTGTATCTACTTCCTGTGCATCACCAACGAGCAGTTTGAACAGCGTTTCATTCAGAATCCCACAACGTTTCCTATATTTTAGCATGCGATCACTGTCCGTCTTACTGTTTGCCGCCTTTGCATCGCTGACGGCATCGGCTCAGGTGCTCGGCTTTGATGGCGAAGAAAGCGCCACTGTGGGCATCTATATCCGCGAGATAGAGACCGGTCGCATGGTGGCCGAGCACAATGCGGCGCAGGCTATGGTGCCGGCATCGACCATGAAGTCGCTCACTGCCGCCACTGCGTTGTCGGTGCTCGGCGAGGATTTCCACTTTGTCACCCCCGTGGAGCTGAGTGGCACGCGCCAGGGCCATGCGTGGCTCGGCGACCTTGAAGTGCGCGCATGTGCCGATCCCACGCTTGAAAGTGAATACTTCGACAAAAATCTCGGGTTCTGCGACAGCATTATCGGCCATCTGAAAAAGATGGGAATTACCTCTCTCAGCGGTAAGGTGCGTGTGATAGAGTGCCTTAAAGATGCCGGTCCGGCCCCGCAGTGGGAGATAGAGGACGTGGCATGGAGCTATGGCGCCGCATTGTTCGGCGCCAACTGGCGCGACAATGTGTTTCGTCTCTGGCCTGCCACGGGCCGCACCAGGCCACATGTGCCGGGACTGAAGGTGGAAAAGCGCCACGATGCCGATGGCACGGAACTTATCCGTGGAGTGGAGTCGGATCGTCTTGTTGTGTACGGACGCAACTTCAACAATCAGAAATGGGTGGTCACCAGCACTATGCCATCGCCGGGAGCGGTGCTTGCCTATGAGCTCACCCAGCGCCTTCGCGACGCTGGCATCGCCGTGGCCGACAAGGACGTAAAACTCGCCGCCACTGCTGCCACAAGCAGAGTGTACGTCCACCGCTCTCCTGCCGCCAAATACATTCTGCGCAGCTTGCTGGTGCGCAGCGACAACATGATGGCTGAGGGCATGTTGCGCGCCATCGCGCCCGACGACACCCGCAAGAGCGCAGTTAAGCGTGAGAAAGAACTGTGGGCGTCGCGAGGCATCGACTTAAGATACAACGCTGTGATTGACGGCAGCGGACTCGCCCGCAGCAACCGTCTCTCTCCGGCCAAGCTCGGCGAGGTTCTCATGTGGATGGCCAAAGGACCGCATGGCACGCTCTATCCCACGCTGTTTCCGCTTGCCGGCGAGCATGGCACAATGAAAAACTTCATGGCCAAGACTCCGCTCAAAGGGCGTCTTGCGCTTAAAACCGGCAGTGTCAGCGCCGTGCAGTGCTATGCCGGCTATCTGCTCGACGAAGAAGACCGGCCCACACATGTAGTCGTGGTCATGGTCAACGGATTCTATTGCCCGCGCGCAAAGGTGCGTGAGGCCATAAGCACATATCTTCTCAACACTTTCATTCCCAGCGAATCATGAACGAAGATCATCAGAAAGGAATGTTGTGCGGACTTCTCGCCGCCGGTTTGCGCGTGGAGGGGCTGCTGCGTGTCGCTCTCGAGCGCCCCGAGACCCGCGAGGAAGTGGCACCGCAGATACGCGAAGCCTTCGAAATCTATTCGGCCATCTTCCGCCAGGCTTGGCCCGAGGCCGAATCGTCAGTGGCCGTGGCCACAGAGAGCGAGGCGGACGAATTGTCAGACAAGCCGGATTACTCTGTCGATTCCTCCAATCCCGATTTTTTTGACGGGCAGGCGGAAGATTGCGCGCCGGCGGTTGTGGCGGAGGCCACGCCGGAAGAAATTTCAGAAGCTGTTTCTGAAGCGACCGTCGAAACTATTCCCGAAGTGACCGTCGAAGCGGTTCCCGAGGTAATCGTAGTGGAGGCCGGTCAGGAAGCTCCGGCGAGCGTGGCCCGGCCTTTGGCCGACACTCTTAAGGTGGACGAGCTCATAGCCCGCAAAGAGTCGGCCGACCTGCGACGCGCCTTCACCCTCAACGACAAGTTTCGTTTCCGCCGCACACTGTTTGGCGGAAGCGACGCGCGTTTCAGCGACGCGCTTGACACCATTGAAGGATTCAGCACCTACAAGCAGGCCGAGAGCTATCTGGCGGGTGTCATAGACATGGAGTGTGCTGACGCCGAGGATTTCATGAACATTATTAACGCACATTTCGGAGGGAAGCAGTGAGCGGCACATTGTACATAGTGCCCACGCCGGTGGGCAATCTTGCCGACATGACGCCTCGCGCCGTTGAGGTGCTGAAGGCTGCATCGCTCATCCTGGCCGAAGACACTCGCACATCGGCTGTGCTTATGCGCCACTTCGGCATAAGCACTCCTATGAACAGCCACCATAAGTTCAACGAGCACGACAGTCTCGAACCCGTGCTGTCGCGTCTTGAGGCCGGCGAGGACATAGCCCTCGTGAGTGACGCCGGCACGCCCGGTATCAGCGACCCTGGCTTCATGCTCTCGCGAGAGTGTCGCCGCCGCGACATTCCGGTGTCGACGTTGCCTGGTCCCACAGCCTTTGTGCCCGCGCTCGTGAGCAGCGGCCTCCCGTGCGACCGCTTCGTATTCGAAGGCTTCCTGCCGCCGAAAAAAGGCCGGGCCACGCGCATGGCCGAACTTGCCGGCGACGAGCGCACGTTCGTGGTGTACGAGTCGCCTTTGCGCGTGGCGCGCACACTTGCCGACCTTGCCGAAGCATGCGGTCCGGAACGTCAGGCAGCCGTGTGTCGGGAGATTTCGAAACTCCACGAAACCATCCATCGCGGCACTATCGGCGAGCTCGCAACTTATTTTACAGCGAACCAAGCGCGAGGAGAGATTGTTATAATCGTAGCAGGCAAAGACCGGGAGCGGTCGCGCGTGCACCGCAACAAATATCGCTCCGAGCCGGAAGAGTAATCCGGGGCGACAGCGCACAATTCAAGTATTAACCACGCTATTAACTATTTATTTTTGTAGATCGCATGAAAAAGATTTTATTGGCCGGTCTGGGCACCATGCTCGTCCTCGGCGCATGCACGCAGAAAAACGAATCGGACGAAGCCCACAAACAGGCTATTGCCGATGCTTCGAAAGTGGAACTCCAGAATGCTGTCGCCGACCGCGACCAGTTGTTCCTGCTCGTGAATGAAATTTCGCAGGGCATGGACCAGATAAAATCGCTGGAAAATATCCTCACGGTGAACTCTGCTGTCAACGGCGAGACGCCCAGCCAGCGCGAACAGATACAGGCCGACATCGCCGCTATCCAGAAAGCTCTGCAGGAGCGTCGCGAGAAACTCGCCGAACTTGAGAAGAAACTCAACAACTCCAGCCTCACCAACAACAATCTGCGCAGCACCATAACCACGCTGCGCAACCAGATTGATTCTCAGGCAAGCGAAATTGAGACACTCAAGGGAAGCCTCACCGCAGCCAACAACCGCATCGGCGAACTCAACACGGCTGTGGACTCACTCAACACCACTGTCACAACCGTTACCGAGCAGAAAGACAAGGCTGAGCAGGAAAGTGTCGATCTGGCCAACGAGCTCAACACCTGCTATTATGCCGTAGGCAGCAAGAAGGAACTGAAAGAAAACGACATCATCGAGACCGGATTCCTCCGCAAAACCAAAATCATGGAAGGCGATTTCGATCGCAACTTCTTCACAACGGCTGACAAGCGCACGCTGACAACGATTCCCATGCACAGCAACAAGGCAAAGGTGCTCACCAACCAGCCCGAATCGTCCTACGTCATAGAGGATCAAGGCGGTCAGAAGGTGATACGCATCACCAACCCCGACTCCTTCTGGAGCCTCAGCAACTACCTTGTCGTGCAGATTGACTGAGAAAACCGACAAGTAAATCGAGCCCGCCGAATGGATTTCGGCGGGCTTTTTTTGGAGGTTTGTGCGGTTATGCGTAAATTTGCATATCATGCTATCCTTGATAATACCGGTTTATAATGCCGAAAAATATTTGCCGCGGCTTATGCGCGGCGTGCTTGCACAGACCTGCGGCGATTTTGAAGTGATACTTGTCGATGACGGCTCCACCGACGGCTCTCTTGCCGTGTGCCGCAGCTACGCTTCGGAGCGTGTGCGGGTGGTGTCGGTGTCCAACGGCGGCCCGGGCATGGCGCGCAATCATGGCATAGAAGCCTGTTCGCCCGGCTCGCGCTATGTGGCATTTGCCGACAGCGACGACGAGATTGCTCCCGACTATATAGAAACACTCTTGCGCGAGCCCAATGCCGACCTTGTGGTGGCAGGTCGCGTTGATGTTTTCAACGACCGGATGTCGCCATCCTGTGAGTTTGCCTCGCGGCGCAGTTTCTCGGATGTGCGCTCCGATCCCGCCTTCGCGGCCACGCTTGAGCGTGGCTCCCTGTCGGCCCCCTGGGGCAAGCGCTTCAGTCTCGACCTGTTGAGACTGCACCATCTTCGCTTCAAGGATATGCGCATCCTTGAAGACATCGATTTCGTGTTCCGTTATCTTGCCTGCTGCCGCGAAGTAGTGTTTCTGCCCGACACGCCTTACAGATATATCCATCGGCCCGGCTCGGAGACCTCTGTCCATCCCGAGGGCACCATCGACCGCTACATGCAGCTGCACCGGCAGATGCTCGGGTGGTTTGCGACCCCGTGTCATGCCGCCGTCAATCGCTTCGTGTTTCATCAATATTACGGAATGATTCTGCGTCTTGTTCGCAGCGGGCGCTACCGCGAAGCGCGCCATTACCTTGGCTGCACTCCCGTGCGTGCTGCTTTCGCTGCACGTCAGTGCGCCTGCAAAGGCGAGTTTGCACTCTCCGCTTTGCTGAGCCTGCGTCTTGTGCGCACCGCCCGTTATTTATTTTTAAGGTGAAACATGAAAATATCGCTTATTACAGTAAATCTCAACAATCTCGACGGATTGCGCCATACATTTGAAAGCGTAGTGCGGCAAAGCTGTCGCAGTTTTGAGTGGATTGTGATTGATGGCGGCTCTACTGATGGCTCGAGAGAGTTTGTCGAATCCAACCGTCATCTGTTCTCTTCGTACTGCAGCGAGCCCGATGGAGGTATATATGAAGGCATGAACAAAGGAATTGCCCGTGCTGCAGGCGATTATGTGCTGTTCCTCAATTCCGGCGACACTCTTGCTGCTGACAATGTGCTTGCACAGGCTTCGGCGCTAATGGGAGAGGCCGACATTTATGTTGGAGCAATTGCCCGCAAAGGAGAAGGGAGCACAATTATGGAATTGCCTTGCCCGAACCTTGCCTCGCCTGACGACGTGGTTGATAAATTGCTGTTTTCTGCCTTCCCGCACCAAGGGGTGTTTCTGCGCCGTGCGCTTTTCGACCGATACGGACCATACGACACGCGCTTCCGCATAGCAGCCGACTGGTGCCACAATGTTCGTGCACTTATATCCGGCAATGCCTCAGTGGCTGCGCTGCCGTTCGTCGTAGCCGTGTTCGACACCTCGGGCGTGTCGTCCGCACACCCGCAACGCATGTATGCCGAGCGCGCTCGCTTCCTGTCCGAATATCCTTCGTTGAACGTTCTGTGCAATTTCTATGTGCAGAACGTGGAATTGTCCCGCACCATGCGCTCCAACCGTCTTTTCTTCGCCGTAGTTCGCTTGATGTTCTATCTCAAACGCCGCTTCCCGAAGATTTTTTAAGGCCTTGATGCATAAAATTCACTATCCGTTCAACACGTTTTATATTTTTTCGTAAATTTGCACTTTGGAAATAACTAAATCGTAGATACAATCTTTCAGCTATGGCAGAAAATATAGAAGCCGAAAACGGCAAAAAGGAGACTATGAACTTTGTGGAACAGGCCGTGTTCGACGACCTGCAGGCCGGTAAAAACGGCGGACGTCTCAACACCCGTTTCCCGCCGGAGCCCAACGGCTACCTGCACATCGGTCACGCAAAGGCCATCTGTATGGACTTCGGTGTGGCCGAGCGTTTCGGCGGCACCTGCAACCTGCGCTTCGACGACACCAACCCCGTGAAGGAAGACGTGGAGTACGTCGACAGCATCCGCGAGGACATCCACTGGCTCGGCTTCGACTGGGGCGACCGCGAGTACTACGCCTCCGACTATTTTCCCCGTCTGTTCGACCTGGCCGTGCGTCTCATCAAAGAAGGCAAGGCCTATGTCGACGACCAGACCAGCGAGCAGATAGCCGAGCAGAAAGGCACCCCCACTGTGCCGGGCACGGAAAGTCCGTTCCGCAACCGCACGCCCGAGGAAAATCTCGACCTTTTCATGCGGATGAATGCAGGCGAATTCGACGAAGGCGCACGTGTGCTTCGCGCCAAGATTGACATGGCGTCGCCCAACATGCACTTCCGCGACCCTATCATGTACCGCATCATCAAGACGCCCCACCATCGCACCGGCACCACGTGGAAGGTGTATCCCATGTACGACTTCGCCCATGGCCAGAGCGATTATTTCGAGGGCGTGACCCACTCCATCTGCACGCTTGAGTTCGAGGTGCATCGCCCGCTCTACGAGTACTTCGTCAAGGAACTTGCCGACGACAGCTACTGCCCCCGTCAGATTGAATTCAACCGTCTCAACCTCACCTACACCGTGATGAGCAAGCGCAAACTGCTGCAGCTTGTCAAGGAAGGTCTTGTAGCCGGCTGGGACGATCCCCGAATGCCCACCGTCAGCGGCATGCGCCGTCGAGGCTACACTCCCGAGAGCATCCGCAACTTCATCAATACCATAGGCTACACCAAGTACGAAGCCCTCAACAGCGTAAGCCTGCTCGAACACGCCGTGCGCGACGACCTCAACAAGAAGGCCACCCGCGTGATGGCCGTGCTCAACCCCGTGAAGCTCGTCATCACCAACTATCCCGAAGGCAAGACGGAAATGGTGGAGATGGACAACAATCCCGAGCAGGAAGGTGCCGGCACCCATCAGATGCCTTTCAGCCGCGAGATCTACATCGAGCGCGACGACTTCATGGAGAATCCTCCCAAGAAGTTCTTCCGTCTTGCTCCCGGCAGCGAAGTGCGTCTTAAAGGCGCCTACATCATCAAGTGTGAAGAGGCTGTGAAGGATGCCGAAGGCAACATCACCGAGATTCGCTGCACCTACGACCCCGAGAGCCACAGCGGCATGCCCGGGGCAGCCCGAAAGGTGAAAGGCACGCTGCACTGGGTAAGCGCCGAACATGCAGTGGACGCCACCGTACGCCTCTACGACCGCCTCTTCAACGTGGAGAATCCCGCTGCCGAGACTGAGCGCGACTTCCGCGAGATGCTCAACCCCGACTCTCTCAAGGTGGTTGAAGGCGTGAAAGTGGAGCCCTTCGTGGCCGAAAATGCCGAGCGCGGCACCAAATTCCAGTTCCAGCGCGTAGGCTACTTTACCCCCGACTACGACAGCGCTCCCGGCCATCTGGTGTTCAACCGCACCATTGCGTTGAAAGACAGCTGGGAAAAGGAACAGAAAAAGAATTGATTCGTCTATGATTGAAGACGAAAACGAAGATCGTCGACGCGAACTTTGCGAGCGGTTCCGCCAATCGCTCGCAAAGCCCGTGTCTGAGCGCTATTTCGATGAGGACGAACTTGTAGACCTTTTCGACTTCGCCGGCGACATGTCCGACGACTACCTGAAGATGGAAGTGCTCATGTGCGGCGCGCGTCTCTATCCGGACAGCTCGCTGCTCAAGGAGCGTCGCGCCATCTTTTACTCGTTTCTGAGCGACGACGCCACTTCAAAATTCCTCGACGACAACCCGCAGGAAAATTCGCCCATATGGGAGATTATGCGCCTGCGGGCGAAAGCTCCGCAGGGCGCTGACGCCGAGCGTGCGATGGCCTATCTGCTCGGAGGAGTCGACGCGCTCGACGACGAGGAGGTGATACAGCTGGTGGAACTGGCGTCGCAGCTGGGCATCTACGAATGGCTCGTGAAAAACGAGAAACTGCTGCGCAAGAAAGCCGAGTACGCGCCCATTCTGCTCTACGAACTGGCTGTGGTCTCGGAACTCAACCACAACTACACCAATGCCGTGCGCTACCTCGAGGAGCTCACCGAAGCCGAGCCGTTCAACGCCTACTACTGGTACATGCTCGCCCAGGACTATGACATGCTCCGGAAGCATGACCGTGCACTCGCGGCTCTTGACTATTCTTTGGCCATCGACCCGGACGGGAAAGAGGCGCTCCAACTGCGCGCCCGCATATTGCTCATGGATGAGAACACGCAGGACGAAGGCGCGGCAATCATAGGCAAGCTTGCCGAAAAATATCCCGACGATGCTGATGTGCAGCGAGTGGCCGCGCTCATGAATCTTGCGACCGGCAACGTGGCGGCATCGCGAGAGACCATGCGTGTGTGTCTCGACCGCTTTCCCGGCGACCGCGCCGTGCTCAGCGATGCTTTGGCAGCCGGGGTAGGCGACCTGTCGGCTATGCTCGACCGCTTCTATGCGTCCACCAGCGAGTGCGACGAGGACACCTGGCTCGACTGGGCGGAAGACCTCAAGGAAAGTGGCAATTTTGCCGAAGCTCTGCAGGTACTTGAAGCCTACGAGCGCAACAGCCCCGTGCCGATGGCCGACCTTTCGGTGTATCTCGATGTGCTTTTCCTGTTGCAGCGTTTCGAGAAAGTGTGCGCGCTGGTTGATGCCGACAAAAACGGCGACATCGCACGCAGCGGCAGCTGGTATGCCAACATGGTCATCATCCTTATCTCGCGTCTCAAATGTGGCCGCATCGCCGAAGCTCGCGCCTACGCGTCCGACATGTTGAACGCCGGCTTCACCGAGGTGAGCGGCACCGACGACATTCTGGCACGCATCTCGGCGCATGCAATTGTCAACGAAATAAACAACATCCTTAAAGGCTCGAAACCTTACGACTGGGCCTCATTCGATCCTTTCGGAATCTGGAAAGAGGCCGACATGCTATAAATTATGAAGAAGTGGCTTATTCCGGCCGGCGTGCTTGCCGCTTTGGTGCTGGGCGCATATATTGCCGCCCGCACCATGTTGCTTGCGCCCTACGACGGCAAGACGGCTGCGCGAGTATATATTCCCGCCGATGCCACGCCGGAGAGCATGGCCGACAGTCTGCGCTCGGCGTTTGGTCCGTCGTATGGCGGCAAGGTGGCGCGTCTGCTGCGTTGGTCGGGAACCGAGCCGTCTGCTGCGCATGGCAGCTATCTGGTGAGGCCGGGCACGAGCGCCATGCGGTTAAGTCGCAACATCAGCAAGAGGCGGCAGACGCCGGTGCGCTTCACCTTCAACAATGTGCGCACGCTCAATCAGCTTGCCGACCGCGCCGGCGCGCGAATGGAGCTTTCGGCTGAGGATTTTCTCGCCGCGTGCGACAGTATGCTGCCGGACCGCGGTTACAAGGGACGCGCAGAGTTCCCGGCAGCCTTTATGCCGGATACATACGAATTTTACTGGACAGCATCGCCGGCAAAAGTGGTGACCACTCTTGCCGATGCGCGCGACCGCTTCTGGAGCGAAGAACGCCGTGCGGCGGCAGCGCGCCTTGGCCTCACTCCCGTGCAGGTGGCCACGGTAGCCTCGATTGCCGAGGAAGAGACAGCAGCCGCCGACGAGCGGGCCACTGTGGCCCGCCTCTACATCAATCGCCTGCATAAGGGAATGAAACTGCAGGCCGACCCTACTGTGAAGTTTGCTGTCGGTGATTTCTCGCTGCGTCGCATCACGGGACGCCACTTGCAGGTGGAGTCGCCATATAACACCTATCGCCACGAAGGACTTCCCCCGGGGCCAATACGCATTGTCGATGCCGCAACGCTGCGCACGGTACTTGCCGCACCGGCCCACGACTACCTGTACATGTGCGCGAAAGAAGATTTCAGTGGCCGCCACAATTTTGCCGTTGACGGCGCCACCCACATGGCCAATGCCCGCCGCTATCGCGCAGCCCTCGACCGTCGCGGCATAAAATAATCGGCATCCTCAGTCCATTCCCTTTACAGAGATCTGCGTCTCAGCGTTAACGAATATTGTGGAACGGGCTCTTATCGCATGACATTGAATGCTCCGGTGGCGGTTCCGATATTTCCGTAGCTGTCAACAGCATTAACCACTATATAGAATGTAGTGGCTATGTCCGATGTGTAGAATTTCACGGACGCCATGCCGTTTCTGTCGGTAAGCAGAGAAGGGTGCCACAGCAGAGTGTTGGCATTGTCAAAGAGCCCGCTTTCCACATCTTCGCGCGTAGGTTTCATGAATGTTCTGTGTGGATAATAGCCTTGTGCTTTCCAGATGCCGTTAAGCTTCAGCAGTTCTTCTTCGCTGAGCCTTTCTCCTCTGAACTCGGTTGTGGTAAGGTCAATCAGATTGCCGATAATCTTGCCTTCCGAGGTGTCGTATCTGACTATTTGGTATGATTTGCCTTTCACAGGTCGAAGCACCTGCACGGGGCCGTCTATATCCATCCCGTATCCGTTGGGGTGGTGGGTGTATCCGGTCCGGTAGTCGTTAAGGTATTCATCGCCGTGAGCATGGCGACACACCCATGCACTACCGTATGTAGTAGACACGCTGTCGAGGTATCCGTAAAATTTATCTCTTTTTGGATAACGTACCCGTGTCGACACCTCTATGTCGTCGAGGTGATATGTGCGGCGGCCCGCATATGAGGGTACCGTGTCGCTGTTCTGTTCATGTGTGTCAAATATAGCATGTGACCATTCCACATTTTTTCCTTCAATGAATTTTTCAATCTCGCCATTCGTATTTCTTATGGCGATTTCCGGCTTGAGTTCATGGCCCGAGACCGGTTTTATGAAGAAGTCGCGTGGCAGCTCCGCAAGTGCGTCGCGCGGAATTTCAAAACTCCCGTCAGTAGCCGTGGCTATAAAATTGGCAGTTCCGTCGGGCGCGTAAAAATTCAAGTATTGTTCGCCGGGCATTCCGCCAAGTTCTCGTGCGCGTTTTTTTGATCCTATCCGCAGTTTGCCGGCCACGCCGTCGGGTAGAAATTCATTGCCTTGCGGATTGTTGCCCGCGGCTGTGTAGTGTGCCACGATATCATCGTAGGCGAAAGGTGCATGGTACAGCCAGTCGTACACGGCGACTGCCATTTCCGACAAGGCGGGCACACCATTGCTATCGGTGACTTCAAAGTCAATCTGTACGAGGGATTTTGTGTGATACTCGGTGCTGTCAAGACGAATATTAATCCTAAGGTTTCCTGTCGTTTCTATCGGAGCAGCAAATCTGTCCGTGGCATGGGCAAGATGCACGGAGTCCATCTTCTGCAGATTGTCAAGCACGACGATTCTGCGAGGCATCAGCACCTTTGTGCTGTCGCCCAAAGACGAGCGTGTGAAACCATCTATGCGATAGTCGCCCGGTTGCCAGGAATCGCCCACATAGACCTGGCCTTCTGTACGTCCGGCATAAAGCGGATATTGTTCGAACCACACCACGCTGTCCTTCGGATTGGTGATGCGCAGATACAGCGTGTTGCTTTTTTCGGAAAGCCGGTGTGTCGACATGTCCAGCACATATGCTTTGAACCACATGTCCTCGCATGTTTCGTAGACACATTTGCTCGGCATTATGAATACGGCATCCGTAGCCTGTGGCTGCGCATCTGCGATAAGAGCGGCTACGGAAAGGGCGCATGCCGTTGCAATGCGCCTTACGAATGTGTGATGATAGGGCATATGGCTGATAACTATTGATATAACTGAAACAACACCGCCCTTCGTTTTGTTTTTTAGCGGGCGAATAGGGCGTCGACTTTGGTTTTGCTGGCGCCGTATTCCACGGCTTTTGCAGCGTCGGAACGGGCATCGTCGAGGCGATAGCGGTCGCGGTTCAGCCACGCGCGATAGTAGTACAATTCCGGGTCGTGGCTGTAGCGTTTCAGCCCTCCTTCAATCACTTCTGCCGCCCGCGTGTAGTCCTGCAACGCCAGCAGGCATCCGGCCAGTCCGGCGAAATACTCCGGCGCGGGATCTTCTTCCACGAGCCGTTCGAAATAGGGGACGGCCTCGCGGTCGCGGCCGCTGAGGCTGTATAACGCGCTGAGAGCCACGGCTGTGTCGAGTGCTTTGGGCTTCAGCTTTTTCAGTACGTCGAAATCTTTCTCTGCCATGTCCAGGCGGCCTCCGTATAGGCTCATGGTGCCGCGATAGTAGCGTGCGGGACAGTTGGCCGAATCCAGTGCCACCACCTCGTTGAAGTCCTCGTAGGCCTCGCGGTTGTGTCCCATGTCGAGCAGCAGGCGACCGCGGTTGAGCAGTACGGTCACCATAGACGGCGCGCGGCGGTTGGCCTCGTTGAGCACGTCAAGCGCCAGCGAGTCCTCGTCGCAGCGCCAGTAGATAACGCCTAAATTGGATAACAACAGCACGTTGCCGGGATTGTCCGGGTCGACCTGCATGGCCTCGCGCAGGCGCGCGGCAGCGTCGGAAAGGCGGTCGTCAGCCAAGGCTTCCTCGGCTTCGCCTATAAGAATGTAGTAGGGTTGAGCTTCAAGAGAGTCGACGGGCGTCTGGGCAGCGACGGCTACGCTGCAAAAGATTGAAAAAAAAAGTATAAGGCGTCTCATATGGTCGCAAAGGTAGTAAAACTTGCATAAAAGACACCGCCGTTTCACATTTTTTTATTAGTTTTGCATCTATGAAAGTGAATTGGAAACCCGGCACGATGGTCTATCCGCTCCCTGCGGCCATAGTCACCTGCGGCGATATGCAGTCGTCCAACATGATTACGGTGGCATGGACCGGCACCATCTGCACCAACCCTCCCATGCTTTACATCAGTGTGCGCCCCGAGCGTCACAGCTACGACATGATACGCCGCACGATGGAGTTCACGCTCAATCTCACCACAGCGGCAATGGCGCGCGCAACCGACCTTGCAGGCGTGCGCTCCGGCCGCGACGGCGACAAGTGGCGGCTCACGGGCCTTAGCCCGGCTCCGGGTTGCGTCAACGCGTGTCCTATAGTGGAAGAGTCGCCAATGAGCATAGAATGTCGCGTAAAGGAGGTGATGCATCTTGGCAGCCACGACATGTTTGTGGCCGATGTGGTCAACGTCATCGCTGACGACCGATGGCTCGACCCCGTCACCGGTGCCTTCGATCTGGCTGCCTCAGGCATCATGGCCTATTGCCACGGCGGCTATTATGAGCTTGGAGAGAAATTAGGTAAATTTGGTTTTTCCGTAGCTAAAAACAAGAACAAAAAATAGACAGTTATGTATAAGGACAAGCAAGTATTCGACATTATAGCGCGCGAGGATGCGCGTCAGCACATGGGCATGGAACTCATCGCCTCCGAGAATTTTGTAAGTCCGCAAGTGCTTGCGGCCATGGGCTCGTGTCTTACCAACAAGTATGCCGAAGGCTATCCTGCCCACCGCTACTATGGCGGCTGTCAAGTGGTTGACGAGGTGGAAACCCTCGCCATCGAGCGTCTCAAAAAGCTCTTCGGCGCACAGTGGGCCAACGTGCAGCCCCATTCGGGCGCACAGGCCAACATGGCCGTGTTCATGGCGTGCCTGAAGCCTGGCGACAAGTTCATGGGCCTCAATCTCTCGCAGGGCGGCCACCTCAGCCACGGCAGCCCCGTCAACTTCTCCGGTCTGGTGTTCAATGCCATCGACTACACTGTCGACCCCGTCACGGGTCTTGTCGACTACGACAAGATGGAGGAAACCGCGCTGCGCGAACGCCCCAGGCTGATAATCGGCGGAGCGAGCGCCTACAGCCGCGAATGGGACTATGCACGCATGCGCGCCATTGCCGACAGCGTAGGCGCCATATTCATGGTCGACATGGCCCATCCTGCCGGCCTCATAGCCGCCGGCCTGCTCGACAATCCGCTGAAACACGCCCACATAGTCACCTCTACCACTCACAAGACGCTCCGCGGACCGCGCGGCGGCGTCATACTCATGGGCGAGGATTTCGAGAATCCATGGGGCAAGACCACGCCCAAAGGCCAGGTTAAGATGATGTCTGCACTGCTTGATTCTGCCGTATTCCCCGGCACACAGGGCGGTCCGCTCGAACACGTCATCGCCGCCAAGGCAGTGGCCTTCGGCGAGGCGCTCAGTCCCAAGTTCAAGGAGTATCAGCAGCAAGTGCTGTTCAATGCCCGTGCTCTTGCCAAAGCGCTGAAGGATAAAGGCTATAAGGTGGTGAGTGGCGGCACTGACAATCACTGTGTGCTTATCGACCTGCGCGAGAATTTCCCCGAACTCACCGGCAAGGTGGCAGAACGGGCTCTCGTCGAGGCCGACATCACTGCCAACAAGAATATGGTGCCCTACGACTCGCGCTCGCCGTTCCAGACATCCGGCATACGTCTCGGTACGCCGGCCATCACTACGCGCGGAGCCGATGTCATCATGATGACCGAAGTGGCCGACCTCATTGACGAGGTGCTTCGCAACGTCGACAACCCCGGGGCTATCGCCTCTGTGCGCGAGCAGGTGAACGCCATGATGGCGCCCATGCCTATGTTTGCCGAATGAACACTGCTGTCATAATAGTGGCCGCCGGCAGTGGTTCGCGTTTTGGCGGCAATCTGCCCAAGCAGTTTTGTCTTCTGGCGGGACGGCCGGTGCTCATGCACACTATCGACCGCATGCGCGAGGCTCTGCCTGTGGCCGACATCGTGCTTGTGATCAGCCATTCCATGAAGGATTACTGGCTGCAGCTTTGCGCCGACCATGATTTTGTGTCGCCGCGGATTGTTGTGGGCGGTGCCACGCGTAGCGACTCTGTGCGCAACGCAGTGCTGTCGTTGCCTGACTGCTACGATGTGATAATGGTGCACGACGGCGCCCGGCCGCTTGTGCCGGCATCGTGTGTGCGAGCCGTGGAGGCCGCTATGGCCGACAAAGCTGTGGATGGCGCCATTCCGGCGGTGCCGGTCACCGATTCGTTGAGGCTCATGGACGCCGACGGCTCTTCCAGGGCCGTAGACCGGGCAGAGTATCGCGCTGTGCAGACACCTCAGGCGTTCCGTGCGGGCAAACTGTGTGCCGCCTATGCCTCCGTCAGCGAGAGTTTCAGCGACGACGCCTCGCTCATGGAAAGCCTCGGCCACAACAATTTCATGCTTACCCCTGGCGCTCCGGAAAACATCAAGATCACCAATCCCGCCGACCTTGCCATAGCCGAAACGTTGCTTGCTCGATGAATTCGCTCCGTCGAATTGACATAAAGTATGTGAAGGGTGTGGGACCGAAGCGTGCCGAACTGCTTGAGACGCAGCTCGGCATCCGCACGGCCTACGACCTCGTGCACCATTTCCCGACCCACTACATCGACCGCTCGTCGGTCTACAGAATAAAGGATTTCGACGGCGACATGCCGGCCGTGCAGGTGCGCGGCCGCTTCGTCACCTTCAACACGGTGGGCGAGGGGGCCAAGATGCGTCTTGTCGGATTGTTCTCCGACGGCACAAAGGCCATGGATGTAGTGTGGTTCAAGGGCGTCGCCACCCTCAAACGCAACTTGCTCACCGACACGGAGTATGTGCTCTTCGGCAAGCCCACGGTGTTTAACGGGCGCTGGCAGATGACGCATCCCGAGATTGAGAATCCCGGTTCGGCGCTCGCCGCATCCGGCATCCGCGGCATATACCCGCTGACGGAGACATTGCGCACACGCAACATCGGGTCGCGCCAGTTTCAGCTGTGGAATCAGGCTCTCCTCGAATCGCATGCCGGGCTGCGCGAGACGCTTCCGCCATCGGTGCTGCGCTCGCTGGGCCTGCTGCCGCTCGACACCGCCATCCGCGCCATCCACTGCCCGCCGGACAATGCCACTTTGCAGGCCGCACGCCTGCGGCTGAAGTTCGAGGAGCTGTTCTACATCCAGGTAGACATGCTGCGGCGCAACCGCAAGCGAAAAGGTGCCAGTGTGGGCCATCCGATGCCACGCGTGGGAGATGCTTTCAACACATTCTATGCCAAGTGTCTGCCATTTGAGCTGACAGGAGCCCAGAAGCGTGTGGTCAAGGAGATACGCGCCGACCTCGTCAGCGGGCGGCAGATGAATCGTCTTGTGCAGGGCGACGTTGGAAGCGGCAAGACGCTCGTGGCTGTAATGGCCATGCTCATAGCCGTTGACAACGGCATGCAGGCCTGCCTGATGGCACCCACCGAGATTCTTGCCACGCAGCACTATGAAACTATATCGGCCATGCTCGCGCCGGCAGGAGTGAGTGTGCGCCTGCTCAAAGGTTCCACTCGTGCCTCAGAGCGTAAGGAGATTCACGATGGCCTGCGCGACGGCTCGCTAAAAATCATCGTGGGCACGCATGCGCTCATTGAGGATGATGTGCAGTTCCGCAACCTCGGCATGGCTGTAATAGACGAGCAGCACCGCTTTGGCGTGGCTCAGCGCGCGCGTCTGTGGGCGAAGAACACGATAGGCCCTCATGTGTTGGTGATGACGGCTACGCCCATTCCTCGCACATTGGCTATGACCGTGTATGGCGACCTTGATGTCAGTGTCATTGACGAGCCCCCCCCCGGCCGCAAGCCCATCGCAACCATGCTTCGCTACGAGCCGCAGCGCCTGCAGGTCTACAAGGCCACCTACGCTCAGTTGCGCGCCGGACGCCAGGTCTACATAGTGTATCCGCTCATCGACGAGAACGAAAAGCTCGACCTGCGTAGCCTTAACGAAGGCTATGACATAGTGCGCGACACCTTCCGCGAGTTCAAGGTGGCTTTCGTTCACGGCCGCATGAAGCCGGCCGAGAAAGACCACCAGATGGAGCTGTTTGCATCCGGCGAAGCACGCATCCTTGTGGCCACCACGGTGATTGAGGTGGGAGTGAACGTGCCGAACGCATCGGTCATGATTATCGAGAATGCCGAACGCTTCGGGCTGTCGCAGCTCCACCAGCTGCGCGGACGCGTAGGCCGCGGCGCCGATCAGAGCTACTGCATCCTCATGAGCCGCCACAACATCGCGTCCGACACCCGCAAGCGTCTGGAGCTAATGACACAGACCACCGACGGATTCGTCATAGCCGAGGCCGATATGCAGATGCGCGGTCCTGGCGACATTGAAGGTACCATGCAGAGTGGCACTCCTTTCGAACTGCACCTTACCAACCTGGCCACCGACGGCGCCATCGTGCAGATGGCGCGCGATGCCGCCCAGGTGTTGCTCGACAGCGATCCGGAGCTGACGCAGGCCGACAACGCACCTTTCCGCCGCGAACTTGAGGCGTGCATAAAGCGCACGGCCGACTGGAGCCGTATATCCTGAACATATCCACCATTCAATCGTAATATCTATATGAAGATTGTGCCCGCAACACCCGACCACGCCCCCCTCATCGGACGTGCTGTCACCATGGCCATCGGCGAGGAGATAACACGCAGCCTTGCTGGTGCAGACCATACTCCGGCCGACGTAACCGCGCTTTTCGCGTCGCTTGCGCAGCGCGACGACACGCAGTACAGTTACCTCAATACCCTTGCCGCCGTAGATGACGATGGCCGGGTGATGGGACTGCTCGTGGGCTACGACGGTGTCGGGCTCATTCGCCTGCGCCGTGTCTTTTTCAGCGAGGCTCTCAGGCAGCTTGACCTTGATTTCGGACCCGATGCCGACTCAATGGCGCCGGAGACTACGCCCGATGAGTTCTATCTCGACACGCTGGCGGTGTTTCCCGAATATCGTGGCCGGGGCGTGGCCCGTGCGCTCATAGAGGCTGCACGCCGCCGCGCCGTCGAATGTGGCAAGCCCCTTGGCTTGCTCGTTGACAAAGCCAACGCCCGCGCCCGTGCGCTCTACGTCTCGGAAGGCTTCCGTGCCGTCGACGAGCGCTACTTTGCCGGTGAGCTAATGGATCACATGCAACTGCCGCAATAGGAGTTGCAACATACGACAAAGGCCGCAACCCCATCGGGAATTGCGGCCTTTGTGTTTGTGATGGCTCAGTCGCTTACTTCAGCGCGCAGCCTTTGCACTTTTCGGAAATCTCAGTGAAGAAATCGTTGCCCTTGTCGTCCACGAGGATGAACGCGGGGAAGTTTTCCACTTCGATTTTCCATATTGCCTCCATGCCGAGCTCGGGGTATTCAAGCAGCTCCACGCTCTTGATGGAGTTCTGCGCGAGCACAGCAGCGGGGCCGCCGATGCTGCCCAGATAGAAACCGCCATGCTTGTGGCATGCCTCCGTCACCTGCTTTGAACGGTTGCCCTTGGCAATCATGATCATGGAGCCGCCGGCAGCCTGGAACTGGTCGACATAGGAGTCCATGCGGCCTGCCGTCGTGGGGCCGAACGAGCCGCTCGCCATGCCCGCGGGCGTCTTTGCGGGACCGGCGTAGTAGATGGGATGGTCCTTAAGATACTGCGGCATGGGTTCGCCGGCGTCGAGGCGCTGTTTGATTTTTGCGTGCGCGATGTCGCGGCCCACGATGATGGTGCCGTTGAGGCTCAGACGCGTGCTCACGGGATACTTCGACAGTTCTGCCAGCACTTCGGGCATGGGGCGGTTGAGGTCTATGCTCACCACTTCGCCCTCGCCCTGCTTGCGGTATTCTTCGGGGATGAGTTCGCCGGGGTTGCTGTCGAGTTTTTCTATCCACAGGCCTTCGCGGTTGATTTTGGCCTTGACGTTGCGGTCGGCCGAGCAGCTGACGCCGAGTCCGATGGGGCACGATGCGCCGTGGCGGGGCAGACGGATCACGCGGATGTCGTGGGCGAAGTACTTGCCGCCGAACTGTGCGCCGAGACCCAGGCACTCAGCTTCTTTCTTGAGTATCTTTTCAAGCTCGATGTCGCGGAACGCGTGGCCGAGCTCGTTGCCCTCGGTGGGCAGGTTGTCGTAGTATTTTACCGATGCCTTCTTCACGGTGGCGAGGTTCATCTCGGCCGACGTGCCGCCTATCACGAATGCGATGTGGTAGGGAGGGCAGGCTGCGGTGCCCAGCGATTTCATTTTCTCCACGAGGAAGGGGACAAGTTTTTCGGGAGTGATGATGGCCTTGGTCTCCTGGTAGAGGTAGGTCTTGTTTGCTGAGCCGCCGCCCTTGGCCACAAAGAGGAAGTGATACTCGTCGTCGCCGGTGGCGTGGATGTCGATCTGTGCGGGCAAGTTGCAACCGGTGTTCACCTCGTCGTACATGTTGAGGGGAGCGTTCTGGCTGTAGCGCAGGTTGTCGGTAGTGTAGGTCTCGTACAACCCCGTACAAATAAAAAAAAAATCGTCGGCTCCGTGAAATACGTATTGG
>CAMWNB010000009.1 GCA_947175495.1 uncultured Porphyromonadaceae bacterium
GTGAGGACGATATACATGAGGTTTATCATCTTCTGGCGCGGGCTGAGTCGTGTGCTGTTTGCTCCCATCGTTCAGTTTACTGTGGGTTGGGGGTGGTGTCGGGGGCGGGTGCTCCCGGCATGGGGGGACGGTACATGTTGACGGTCATGGCTGTGATCATGCGGTCGTAGACGGCGTTGAGCTGCTGCATGTAGAGGGCCATTTTCTCGCTTTCCTGGCAGTAGTCTGCGCCTGCGGCCGATGCCTTGGCATACATGTCGCTGATGTTTTTGATGCCTGCGTTGACGCGCTGTATGGCGTCGAGCTGGCCGGATATGCTGCGAAGCTGTATTTCGTAGATAGTGTTCAAACCGGCGATGTTGCGGTCGAGGGCCTGCATCTGGTCGACGTAGCCGGTGCTGGCGGCGGTAATGTTGGCGGAATTGTCGGTGATGGCCTTGTAGCTGGCAAGGAGTGTTTCACTGACTTCGTTTAGAGCCTGCGTGGTGGCTCGGAGGCGCGCCATTTCTTCGGCCATGCCGGCCATGGAGTCGACAAGGTCGGCGGGTGCGGCCGCGGGGGAAGGTGCGGCGGCCACTGCGCGGGCAGTACCGTCGGCGGCGTGGGCGGAGGCTGCTCCTTCAACGATGACTGCTCCGGATGAGCCCATGGCGGGACGGTCGGCTTCGTCGCCTGTCTCAAGCACGGGGAACACCTGTTCCCACTTGTAGTCGCGCGGGGGACGGTCGAAGGCCGTGAGGATGAACATAAGGACTTCGGTGCCCATACCGATGGACAGGAGGGCATTGCCTCCGGGGAGGTGAAGAATCTTGAAGAGTGCGCCCCAGATGACGATGGCGGCGCCTATGCTGTAAGCAAAGTTGAAGAAACGCTGTCCGTTCTCGCTGCTGATGAATGCAGAGACAACGTTGCGGTATTGCTTTACTTTTCCCATTTTTCAGACTTTACTTTTTTTGTTGTTGTTTTGTTTTGTGCCTTTTGCGAATCCTATCTGAGAACGGACACAGCGGAAGCCTATGTAGGAGCGCTGTTCGTTCTGATATTCCCACATGCGGAGGTCGGAACGGATGTTGTGGGCGACGTCTTTCCAGGAGCCACCGCGGACGATTTTGCGCTTCATGCGGTAGGGGTCCTCGCGTGCGGCGTCGTAGCGGAACTCGGGGTTGAGATCGGATGTGAGCCGTCCTACGCTTTCGGTGAAGGCGGTGGATGTCCACTCGCTGACGTTGCCGGCCATGTCGTAGAGCCCGAAGTCGTTGGGTGCGTAGGTACCTACGCGGGATGTGATGACGTGGCCGTCTTTGACAAAGTTACCTTCCATGGGCTTGAAGTTGGCGTAGAAGCATCCTTTGTCGTCGCTCATGGTGAGGTCGCCGTCCCATGGATACATGTTTTCGCTGATGCCTGCGCGTGCGGCGTATTCCCATTCGGCCTCGGTGGGGAGACGGTAGGGCTCGATGTGGACGCCCTGCCGTCCGAGGGAGCGCTTTAGATAGTCGGTGCGCCAGTTTGCGAATGCGTTGGCCTGCTCCCAGCTGACGCCTACGACGGGATAGTCGCTGTAGCCTCCGTGGGCGAAGTACATGCGCACATAGGGTTCATTGTAGGCGTTCTCAAAGTCGTTGACCCATGCCGTTGTGTCGGGATATACGTTGACGATGTAGGTGTTGAGGAAGTCGAAGTCGCCGGTAAGACCGCGTGTGATGGTTTCGCGCATAATTTCGCCTTCGTCGGTAATCCACGCGGTGTCTTTGCTTATGACGGGGAGATCGGTGGGCACGGGGAGGTCGGTGTTGTACTCACGGCGTGCGGGGTCGAGGCGGTTGCGGCGGCGTGCGGCCTCGGTGTGGTTGTAGACCTCGTAGCGATAGTTGAGCTGCGTGCCGTCAAGCTCGCGTGCGCCGGTGATGGGGTTGGTGCGGTAAACACTCTCGATGGCTCGCTGCTCGTCTTCGTTGGGGTTGCGCCATGGGATGGCTTTGTTCCAGTTGAGGTGCGGCGTGACGGGGTTGCCGTCGCGGTCTTCTTCGATTTTGAAGTCCTCGTTGCCTCCGTAGGCGGGATCGGCGAGGCGCTCGCGGATGATGCTGTCGCGCACCCAGAAGACGAACTGCTTGTACTTGGCGTTGGTGATCTCGGTCTCGTCCATCCAGAAAGCGTCGACTGTGATGCCGCGTGGGTTGGCGGCTATGTTCCAGGCACTGTCGGCTTTCTGCGGTCCCATCTGCACGGAGCCGCGGTCGACGAGCACCATGCCGTAGGGAGTGGGCTCGGCCCATGCTGTGCCCCCTACCCCGGTGACTTCGCCACCCATTGCGCTGTGCGAGCCGGACGCGCATGATGCGGCGCCGAGGATGGCGGCAGCGGCCGAGAGGCCTAAGAGTATGCTGTTGAGTCTGTTCATAATCATTACATTATGCGGATGCTTTTGTGCTTATTCTTGTTTTTGTCGCCGTTGTTGATGCGCAGGCTGTAGCCGAGGAATAGCTCGTGGCTGCCTGATGATGCCTTGGCGATGGCGCTGGTGGAGTAGTCGAAGCTGTAACCGATGAAGAAGTTGCGGAATTCGGCTGCGACGGTGGCAACGAGAGCGTCGTTCCAACGGTAGCCGATGCCGAAGCTTATGAACTTGCGGTAGCGCGCGCGGGCGTTGATGACGGCTGATGTGTTGGTGATGTCGGAGGCTACTAAAACTGCCGGCATTATATCGAATAACGTGTTTTTCACGGGAATATTGCCTTCGGCTTGAAAATAGAGGGTACGGCGCGCTTCGTACTCGAATACTTTTTCGCCGGATGCGTTCTCGCCGGCGCGGCTGAGGCTGCCGGACGATCCGGAGGTGGAGGTAGAGAGGGTGATGACGGGCGACATTAGATGGGCGCATCCGACGCCGGCGGTGAAGTACTTGTGGGTGAAAGATATGCCGGCGCCGAGGTCGAAGGCGGTGCCGTGGACGTCGGTGGTGGGAAGTCCGTCGTCGACGCCTTCGTGGAAGTCGTCGTCGTCGGGGAGGTAGACTTCGGAGCCTCGGAATCCTTCGTCGAACATGCCGAGCCGGACGCCTATGGAGAATTCGCCTCCGAACTTGCGAAACCGGAAGGCTGCCTGGGCGCCCATCTGAAGGGTGCTGTAAAGGCCCATGCTCTCCTGCATGACAACGGCTCCGACGCCGAAGCGCTTGCCGAAGAGGGTGAGAGGCATGTCGGCGGTGGCGAGGAATGTGGTCGGGGCGTGGTCGACGCCTACCCACTGGAGGCGGCCTGCGGCGCGGATGCGCAGGAGGTCGTCGGAGCCTGCGAAGGAGGGATTGTAGAAGGTGGGGACGGCGTAGTGCTGCGACAGCAGGGGATCGGTCTGCGCGCGCAGGGACGCGGCGCAGGCTGCGAGGAGGAGTGACAGCAGGAGCAGGCGCAGTTTCATTTATTCGAAATAGAATGTGAGCACTATCATTTTGGATGTGGCCTTCTTGAGCGACTGCGTGAAGCGCATGGACGAAGGATCGTCGGCAAGGTCGGGACGATCGTGATTTAGCACGTCGGAGAGGCCGAGGCAGAACTTGACTTCGGGGATGAACTTGAAATAGGGCAGGTAGAAGTCGCAGCCGAAACCTACGCTGAGGTAGAGGTCGGAGTTCTTGAGGGTGATGTAGTCGCGGCGTTTTTTGGATACGTCGAAAGCGGGCATGATGCCTGCTACGGCGTAGGGGCGCGTATTGCGGTAGCGCATGGCTGCAGCCTTGATGTCGAATGGGAGGACGACGAAGGTGCTTTTGACGCTCTGGCGCTCGGTCTCGCCTGTGTTGACCTCGATGAAGCGGAGGTCGCGGGTGCCGAAGTACATGCCGGGGGACAGACGCAGGGAGAAGTAGGTGCTGAGGCGCAGGTCCATGAGGCCGTTGACGCAGAAACCGGGCTGGTAGCCCGGCTGCTCTATGCGCCATTGTTCGCCTGCATCGTTGACGAAGCCGTTGTGAGTGAGGCGGAGATCCTCAGCGTGCACTCCGATGGAGAAGCCGAGGTGGAAGCGGCGGGAGTCGGCATAGGGCCGGTTGAGAAGCTTGTCGTTGAAATCGCGTGCGACGGCGGTGAGGCCGGCGAGAGCCACACACAGCAGGATTATCAGACGGATTGGTTTCATCAACAATAAAACGACACGGAAGGTGTTTTATTGTGTCATGGTTGTTTTTTGAACAGGTTGCGGATGGCGAGGGCCTGGTCGTCAAGCATCATGCGCATGGGAGTGATGACCGGGGTGAAGTTGCCCTTGCGGGGGTTGGTGAAGATGCGGAGCGAGCCGGCGTGGCATTCGACCTCGAGGCGGCGTCCGAGGGTGAGGGGTTCGCCGTCGATGTGGGCGGGTCCGGGGGCTTCGCGCGTGATGACGGCCCGACGGGCGCGGATGGTCTCGACGAGTGCGTTGCGGCCGATGAATCCGGCCATCATGTCGAAGCCGAGGATGGCCTTGCGGAGTCGGCCTGCGGCACGCACGACGGTGATGTCAAGTACGCCGTCGCGGATGGATGCGTCGGGGGCGATGAAGGCGTTGTTGCCGTACTGCGAGGCATTGCAACAGACGACGAGGAAGGCGTCGCGGGTGAACTCGCGGCCGTCGATTTCGATGCGGTAGCGCTCGGACTCGTAGTGCATGAACTCATGGACGGCACTTTGGAGGTATGTGACGAGGCCACGTCGGTGCTGGCGGGCGAAATGGTCGCTGACGGCGGCGTCGAAACCTACGCCGAAGGTGCAGAAAAAGGGGCGCGAGCAGACAGTGCCGTAGTCGCAGGAGGCGATGTGGTCGGCAGCGATGACGTCTATTGAACCATCTATATCGACGGGTATAGCGATGTGGCGGGCAAGGCCGTTGCCTGAGCCTGTGGGCACGATGCCGAGCGCGACGGTAGTGTTGCAGAGGGCGCGAGCTGTCTCGTTGACGGTGCCGTCTCCTCCGCATGCGAGCACGCCGTAGAGGCCTCGGTCGACGGCTGTGCGGGCAAGGCGCGTGGCATCGCCGGCACATGTGGTGTACTCGGTGATGACGTCGAAGCCGGCATCGGCGAGGCGACGCTCAATGCGTTCGGCGACGCCTTTTTTCGAGGTGGTGCCGGAGACGGGGTTGATTATGAGCAACAGCTGTTTCTGATTCATGACAACTGCAAAGTTACTACTAAATTCAATAAATAAAAAATTCTGAATAACAAACGGGGCTCCGAGGGGGACGATGCGCAGGGACATAAAAAAGCCTGCCAAGAGCGAAATTGCTCCCCCGGGCAGGCTTGCAAGCTGTGATTCGGGTCTTTGTGCGCCCCTGCGGACCTGCGATGGCTCGCAGGGGCGGTTACGGCTGTTGGCTTAGAGGGCCTGGTGTTCGGCCTGAAGCGTCATCGAGGGCTGATCGCAGACCTCGGCGGGGCCGAAGTACTGGATGGGGCCGGGATAGATATAGCAGGTGTTGGCAGCCCACTGGTCGCGCTGTGCGGCGAATTTGAGGAAGGGCGCGCCGTCGAGACGTACGAGAGCCTTCTGGATAACGGGCTTCATCTCGCCGTGGCGACGCTCCATGTTGAGCATCATGGTGACGGGAATTCCGCCGGCGTTCCACTGCACGCTGGGCTTGGTGAGGTTGCTGACGCTGGACATGTAGCCGGTGACGCCGGCTTTGATGAGACATGCGGCATTGAAGCCGAGAGCGTAGCAGTAGTCTGCGTCGAAGTTAGAGGGGTCGGCGCAGCGGCCTTCATAGCCGAAGAAGTGGTGCTGTGCGGCGAACTTGCCGTTGTACTTGCCTTCTTTGTGCATTTCGGCGAGACGGGTGGCTACCATGTCGCTGAGAAGCTTCTCGGTCTCGATGAGGGACACCTGCACGTTGCCGTGGGGATCGCGGTCGAGGGAGAGCTGCAGGGCGACATCCTCGGGGAGGGAGGCGTAGGTGGCGGCGTTCTCGGCGCTGAGCTTGCTGATGACGTAGGCGCGGACGTCCTTGCGCTCCATAGAGGCTACGGCGGTGTCGTCGGCGAGCATGTCGTTGAGTTCGGCGATGAGTTTCTTGATGGCGGGGATGAACTCGATGAGGCCTTCGGGGATGAGAACGGTGCCGAAGTTATTGCCTTCGGCGGCACGTGCGGCCACGACGTCGGCGATGCCGTCGACCACTTGCTGGAGGGTGAGATTCTTGGCTTCTACTTCCTCGGAGATGATGCAGACGTTGGGCTGGCACTGGAGGGCGCATTCAAGGGCGATGTGGCTTGCGGAGCGGCCCATGAGCTTGATGAAGTGGTAGTACTTCTTGGCGGAGTTGCAGTCGCGCTGGATGTTGCCGATTACTTCGGAGTAGACTTTGGTTGCGGTGTCGAAGCCGAAGGATGTCTCAATCCACTCGTTCTTGAGGTCGCCGTCGATGGTCTTGGGGCAGCCGATCACCTGTACGCCGGCGTTGATGCTCTTGTAGTACTCGGCAAGTACGGCGGCGTTGGTATTGGAGTCGTCGCCACCCACAATGACGAGAGCGGAGATGCCGAGTTCCTTGAGAATCTCGAGACCGGAGTTGAACTGCTCGACGGTCTCAAGTTTGGTGCGACCGGAGCCGATGATGTCGAAGCCGCCGGTGTTGCGGTATTCGTCGATGATGGCTGCGGTGAGTTCGATGTATTTGTGGTCAACAAAGCCGCCGGGGCCCATGAGGAAGCCGTAGAGGTGGCTGTCGCGGTGGATTTTCTTGATGCCGTCGAAGATGCCGGAGATCACATTGTGACCGCCGGGAGCCTGGCCGCCGGAGAGGATTACGCCTACGTTGACGGGCTTGGCGGGTGCGGGGTTGGCGTCTTTTTCAAATTTCAGTTCGGGCAGACCGTAGGTGTTGGGGAACAGGGCTTTGATTTCTTCCTGGTCGGCCACCGACTGGGTGGGCTTGCCTTCTACGGCCTTGACGGCGCCGGTCAGCACGATGGGGAGTTTGGGCTGATAGGCGGCGCGGGCCTTCTGGAGTGCACTCTTTTTCATGAGCTTGTATTGCGTATTTAGATGTTATTTTAGATGTTTTGCAATTTGGGTGCAAAGTACGGAAAAAATTTCTGAATTCTCAACGATTCGCAAAGGATTTTTTCGCATCGGGGCGGAAATTGTGCGGTCAGCGCAGCAGCACGGAGAATACATGCCTCCAGATGGTGCCGGAGGTGCCGTATGGCGAATCTTTGACAGCTGATATGGCTTTCCGGAGAGATATGAAAGGAATGCGGCCGCCGGGGACGGAGGATGTCCGGGGCGGCCGCTGTGGGAAGGAGGGACGGCTGCTGCGTCAAACTGCGGTGGAGCCGTGCGAGCCGAAGGTCTCGCGGATGTTCCAGACTGCTATGGCGCCGAGGAGGAGCAGCAGGCCGCTGACCACAAGCATGAACACTGTCTGCGGCGCGCCGTTGGCTCCGACGGGGAAAAAGCCGAGCACGAGGCCGCCGCAGAGGGCAGCGATTATCTGCGGGATGCAGATGGTGCAGTTGAAGAGGCCGAGATAGGTGCCGATGTGATTGCCGCTTAGGGCGTTGGTGAGGATAGTGAACGGCATGGCCAGCATGGCGGCCCATGCGCAACCCATGAGGGCGTAGCTGATGCCGAGCAGGGCAGGCGAATGTACGAACCATACGGAGATGAAGCCGATGGCGCCGATGAGCAGGCTGAGGGAGTAGCCGAGCTTGCGACGGCGGAAGGTGGCGAGTACAGCAGCCCATACGACGGCTGCTATGGCCTGGATGGCGAGGAGGACGCCGTTCCAGTCGCCGGCATCCTGATAGGGCTTGCTGGCGGCGTTGAGCACCGTGACGTAGTTGAGAGTGACTTCCTCGGGGGTGGCTATGGCGGGGAGTGTGGAAGTCTGGTCAAGCACATAGCTGCCGGAGGCGTTGTCGCGTGCGGCGATGTGGGCGAGGGTGAGCTCGGAGCCGGGGGCAACGAGGGAGAGGGCAGAGACGGTGCGGCCGCAACTGTCTACAGGCATCTGCACGCCGTCGACAAGTATGACATCGCCGGCCGTGGCGAAGAAGCCCTGGTGGGGAGCCACCTTCTCGATGCCTTCAGCCACTACGGGAGCGCCTCCTGCGATGATTGTATCGCCATTGACGGCCACGACGGAGGGCGAGATGAGGTTTCCGTCAATCTCGACGCCGGCCATGACAAGGCGACCGTCCATGAGCACGGGCCGGCTGCCGTCGAAGATGTATTTGTCGTTGTACTGCTGCCCGTTGATGCTGACGCCGGTGATGCGCTGGCAGGAGGGAGCGTTGTAGGCGTGGCTGGCGATGGCATCGGTGGAATAGGTCCACATATAAAGGAACGCGGCCCAGCAGAAGAACTGCACGAGGCCTATGGTCCAGAACACCTTTGGAGCCTTGACGAGCAGGCGGAACATGTTTTCGCCCTTCTGCCTGTTGCCTGCGGCGGATGCCTCGATGCCGTGGAAAGCGGCGTATTCGGCAGGATTCATCTCCTTGACCTTGGCGAAAGTGTAGAGCACACATAGCAGAAGGATGGCGGCACCTATGTAGAATGCCCAGGTTACGGTGGCGGGCACCTCTCCGGCGGGGGCAGTGTTGCTGAGGAATACGGCGAGGACGATGGGAGCGATGTAGCCGACGACAGAGCCCGCATTGCAAAGAAAGCTCTGGATGCTGTATGCGAGACCTTTCTGCTTTTCATTGACCATGTCGCCGACGAGCATTTTGAATGGCTGCATGGCCATGTTGATGCTGGTGTCAAGGAACATGAGCATGACGAGGCCGAATATGATGGCCTGCGACACACCGAGGCCAAGGGAGCCGGCATTGGGCAGGAAGCACATGACGACGATGGCAACGAGTGCTCCGATGAGCAGGTAGGGGAGGCGTCGGCCAAGGCGATTCCAGGTGCGGTCGCTGGCGGCGCCGACAATGGGCTGCACAATGAGGCCCATGAGCGGTGGCAGAATCCAGAAGTAGCTGAGGTCGTGGGGGTCGGCGCCGATGGTGCTGAAAATACGGCTGACCTGCGAGCTCTGCAGGGCGTAGGCAATTTGTACGCCAAAAAATCCGAAGCTTAGGTTCCAGAGTTTCCAGAAACCTAAATCCTTTTGGGTTTTCATCAAAATAACGTATAAGGTTAAGAAGTATGATATAATTCGCTGCAAATTTACTAAAATTAAGGATAACGGCAAGTGGATAAAGAGGAAAAATCGCTGTTGCGCCTGATTTTTTGTTTGAACGCGGCATGGCGTTGAGTGCTTGAGTACGCGACAGAGAGCAAAAAAAAAGGAGGGAGGGCAAGAAGGGAATATCGGAGAAAAAGAGTAATTTTGCGGATGTTTTTTACACAAGTTCCAAGGAAAAGATATGAGGGAGAAGATTTTGCCGCAGCTTTTCGGATCGTTTTTCAAGATCGGAGCCTTCACTTTTGGCGGAGGCTGGGCGATGATAAGCCTGATTGAGCGCGAGATAGTGGACAAGCGGCAATGGATAGAGCGTGCCGAGTTCCTGGACCTGCTGGCGGTGGCACAGTCGCTTCCGGGCATCCTTGCTGTGAACATATCCGTAGTGGTGGGCGACAAACTGCGCGGCATGCGCGGCAGCATGGCAGCCGCCGCAGGCACCATCTTGCCATCGTTTCTGATAATACTGGCGATAGCGATGTTTCTGACGCCCGAGACCATCACGTCAAGCCCGACGCTGACAGCTATTTTCAAGGGCATACGCCCTGTGGTGGTGGCGCTGATAGTGACGCCCGTCATCACATCGGCACGCGCTGCCGGCCTGTCGTGGCGCACGCTGTGGATACCTGTGGCGGTGGCGCTGGCCATCTGGTCGAAACTGCCAGTGGTGTCGAATCCCATACTGTACATAACAATAGGCGCGCTGGGAGGCTGGCTGCTGACACGCCGTAGCCGCCGTGCTCTCGCGCACAGAAAGGAGGAGGACGCCCGATGATATACTTGCGACTGATCTGGAGCTATCTGAAGATAGGATTCTTCGGTTTCGGCGGCGGTTACGCCATGCTGGCGCTCATAGAGAACGAGATTGTGACGCCTGGATGGATAAGCGAGAAGACATTTACCGACATTGTGGCCGTGTCGCAGATGACGCCAGGTCCTATAGGTATAAACTCGGCGACGTACATAGGCTATGTGGCGCCGATGAACCACGGCTTCGCGTCGCCGCTGTGGGGATTGCTCGGATCGCTGGTGTGCACGCTTGTGGTGGTGCTGCCGTCGTTCGTGCTGGTGCGCTATGCCAGCCACTACATACGCCGCCACCGCGACAGCGAGTTCATAGCCGGCATGTTTGCCGGCCTTCGTCCCGTGGTTGTTGGCCTTATCGCATCGGCGGCACTGCTGCTGATGAACAAGGCCAACTTCGGATCGGAGGAGCCGGACGTGGTAAAGAGCGTTGCGCTGGCGTGCGTGGCACTGGGCATAAACCTGTTCACAAAGATTCACCCGATATGGATAATCGCCGGCGCGGGCGCAGCCGGCTGGCTGATATTCTAAGAATTCATCAACGATGAAGAAGCGCGGACTGATACTGTTCCCCCACCCTGCTACGGACCGCAACAACGCCTACCCGCAGTGGCGCGATGCTGCGCGAAAAGCCGGAGCTGAGGTGGAGATAGCATTCTTCGGCGACGCGCTGCCACGAGTCGACTTCGCCGTGGTGCGCGGCTACGATGCCTCCCTATCGGCACGTCTGGAAAGCGAGGGATGCAGGGTGTTCAACCGCGCCGAGGCTATGGAGCTGAGCCGCGACAAGCGGCTGACGTACAGCCGGCTGCGCGAGTGCGGCGTAAGCACGCCCGAGTGCGTGTGGGACGTACCGTTCGAGGCGGCGGCCGCTACGCTCGGCGTGCCGTTTGTGACCAAAGCTGCGTGCGGCTCGTGCGGGCGCAACGTGTTTCTGACGCACGACGCCGGAGAATACGCCCGCGCGTTGAGCGAATGCGGCGCCGAGGGCGCACTGTCGCAGCGATACTTGGCGGCAAGCCACGGACGCGACCTGCGCGTGTGGACCGTGGGCGACAGAGCCGTAGCGTGTGTGATGCGTCGCTCCGACGGCGCCTTGCAATCAAACTACACGATGGGCGGCCACGCGTACGGCCATACTCTCGACGAGAAAGCGGCACGGCTCGCAGTGGCGGCAGCGCAGAGCATCGGACTTGATTTCGCAGGTGTGGACCTGCTCATTGACGGCGAGGGCGGTTACACCGTGTGCGAGGTAAACGGCAACGCGGGCTTCCGCACGCTCTACGCCGTGCAACCAGACAACGATCTACTGAAACAATTGATGGAATGGATCCTAAAGAAGCTATAAACGAACTGATGACACAGTATCCGGCGTTCAAGACCTTGGGCGCCGGCGCTTTTCACCCTGGCCTTGAGGCGACACTCGACCTGGCGGCGCGCTTCGGCAACCCGCAGAAGCAGCTACGCACGGTACATGTGGCCGGCACCAACGGAAAGGGCACTACCGCCAGCCTGATAGCGGCCACGCTGCAGGCCGCAGGCTACAAGACGGGACTATACACATCGCCCCATCTCACCGACTTCCGCGAGCGCATCCGGGTGGACGGCCGCATGATTGACGGCGAAGCCATAGCCGACTTTATGGAACGATACCACGCGGGGCGTCCCGAAGGCGACTTTCAACCATCATTCTTCGAGCTGACCACCGTGATGGCCCTGGAGCATTTCGTCCGCGAGGGCGTGGACGCGGCAGTGGTGGAGGTCGGACTCGGCGGCCGGCTTGACAGCACCAACATCGTGCGGCCCGACCTGTGCGTAATCACCAATATATCCATGGACCACACGCAAATACTCGGCGACACACCCGCAAAGATAGCGGCTGAAAAAGCCGGCATCATCAAAGAGGGCGTGCCGGTGGTCGTGGGCGAAGCCACGGGCGAGGTGCGCGAGGTGTTCGAACGCACGGCGCGCGAGAAAGGTGCGCCGATAATCTTCGCCAATGACAGCGCCGCCACAGCGGCGAGCGGCGAAGAACGCATCAGCGTGGACCGCTCTCCTTTCGGAGCTTTCGCCACAGAGCTGCACGGCGCCTACCAGGCGGCAAACGCACGCACGGCGCTGACTGCGCTTGAAGAGCTGCGGCGCGCAGGCTACAGCATCAGCGACGAGGCTGTGCGCACGGCTTTCGCCCGCATAGGCGACACATTGCACGGCCGCTGGCAGACATGCGACGGTGTGCTATGCGACCCCGGGCACAACGAGGCCGCATGGCGCCATACATCGCGCTATCTTGCGGCGCATCCTGGCATGACAGCCATTTTGGGTTTCTGCGCCGACAAAGACTTGGGCTCCATAGTGGGGATGCTGCCGTCGGGCGTGCGCTACAGTTGCGTGGCAGCGGACACACCCAGAGCTATCCCTGCAGAGAAACTGGCAGAAATGATGCGCGAACGCGGCCTTGAGGCGACAGCTTTCGGGAGCGTGAGCGAGGCGGTGGCTGCGGCAAAAAAAGAAGCCGCCGGACCAATATTCCTCGGCGGCAGCTTCTTTGTGGTGGCTGAGTATCTATGATGTTTTACTTTTCGGGGAAGGGGGGCGGCGTTACGTCCTCTGCATCGACATCTTCGGCGTCAGGACCTGCGTCACTGTCGCTTTCCTTGTCGCGGGCAGCGAGAATCTCGTCGGTGCGGCTCACCCACTGACGCTTGCCGAAGATGTGCTCGACATCGTCGGTGAAGATAACCTCGCGAGCCACAAGCACATCGGCGAGTTCGCCATGACCCTTGGCATGTTCCGTAAGGATGGCTTTCGCGCGTTCGTACTGCTCGGCAATGATGCGGCTCACCTCCTCGTCGATGATTCGCGCGCGCTCATCGCTGTATGGCTTGGAGAAACCATAGTCCTGGCCGGTTGAGTCGTAGTAACTGAGATTGGGCAGGCGCTCGCTCATGCCGTAATAGACCACCATGGCGTATGCCTGCTTGGTGACGCGCTCCAGATCGTTGGCCGCGCCGGTGGATATGCGGCCGAGGAAGATTTCTTCGGCTGCCCGGCCGCCGAGCGTGGCGCACATCTCGTCGAGGAGGGCCTGGGTGGGTGTAATCTGGCGCTCCTCCGGCAGATACCACGCAGCGCCGAGAGCCTTGCCGCGGGGTACGATGGTGACCTTGACAAGCGGATTGGCGTAACGCAGATGCCACGACACGGTGGCATGGCCGGCTTCGTGGACGGCGATAGCGCGTTTTTCCTCGTCGGTGGTAATCTTGTTGCGCTTCTCGAGGCCGCCGATGATGCGGTCGACTGCGGCGATGAAATCGTCCTTGCCGACGGCTTTCTTGTTGTGACGGGCGGCGATGAGGGCTGCTTCGTTGCAGACGTTGGCGATATCGGCGCCGGAGAATCCGGGGGTCTGACGGGCTAGCAGCTCCACGTCGAGGTCGCCGTCAATCTTGATGTCGCGCAGATGGACGTTGAAGATAGAGACGCGGTCGTTGAGGTCTGGCAGGTCGACGTAAATCTGACGGTCGAAGCGTCCGGCACGCAGAAGAGCCTTGTCGAGGATGTCGACGCGGTTGGTGGCGGCGAGTATAATGACGCCGCTGTTTCCTCCGAAGCCGTCCATCTCGGTGAGCAGCTGGTTAAGGGTGTTCTCGCGCTCGTCGTTGCCGCCCATGTTGGCGTTGCGCCCGCGGGCGCGACCCACGGCGTCAATCTCATCGATGAACACGATGCAGGGGGCTTTTTCCTTGGCCTGCCGGAATAGGTCGCGGACACGCGAAGCGCCCACACCGACGAACATCTCGACAAAGTCGGAGCCGCTCATGCTGAAGAAAGGCACGTTGGCCTCGCCGGCCACAGCCTTGGCAAGCAGCGTCTTACCGGTGCCGGGAGGGCCTACGAGCAGCGCTCCCTTGGGAATTTTGCCACCAAGATCGGTGTAGCGCTGCGGATTCTTAAGGAATTCCACTATCTCCTCGATTTCTGTCTTGGCCTCGCTGAGGCCTGCTACGTCGCGGAAGGTTACCTTGACGGCATTGTCCTTGTCGAAGAGCATGGCTTTGCTCTTGCCGACGCTGAACACGCCGCCGCCACCGGCACCACCGGGGCCTCCGCTCATACGTTTCATAATCCAGAACCAGAAAGCAATGAGGAGAATCACGGGGCCGAAGGACCAGAGCAGGCCGGTGAAGCTGTTGCTGCGCTGATACTTGACCTCGCCGGTGAAAGCTCCCATGGCACGCCATTCGTCGATTTTGGAGTCGAACTTGTCGGCAGAAGGAATATCTGTGATGACCTTGGCCACTACCGAGTGGCCTCCGGGCGCATACTGCTCGGACGGGAAGAGCTGCGAGGCGAGCGAATCGGTGAGGAATCCTTCGGCCTGTCGCTTGTCGGAATAGATGATAATCTTGCTGATGCCGTGGTCGTGCACCACATATCGTTCGAAGTCGCTATAGCTGACATCCTTGGTGATATCATTCTCGTCGATGAACCAGATGCCGGCTATAAAAAGGAGCACGAAGGCATACATCCAGTAGAAACTGAATTTTATGCCACCTTTGCCTTTGGGCTTTTTGTTCAGAGGAGTCGCCATTTTCAGTCGAGGTTGGGGATATCGGTGATGACGGCGTCGCTCCAGAGCTCCTCAAGGCAGTAGCGCGTGCGTGCCTCAGGCACGAAGATGTGGACCATGACGTCGCCATAGTCCACTACGATCCACTCCGAGTTGGTGTAGCCGTCGTAGTTATAGGGCTTGATTCGTCCGTGTGTAAGTGCGTAGTCGCGCACGCTGTCGGCGATGGCGCCCACCTGCATGGTGCTGGTGCCTTCAGCAATGATGAATTTTGCTACGGGAGCAGCCTCGATGGCGCTCATGTCGACAACTGTGATGTTCCGACCTTTGCGGTCGCGGATACCTTCGATGATGAGTTCTTCTGTTGTATGTTGTGTCATTCAGTGAAATTGAATTGCAAATGTAGTGAATTTTCTTTAAAACAATCGCTCAGACACGAATGTTTATGCAAAAAGCTTGCCAAACTATTCGTAGCGCATGGTTCTGGCAGGGTCGACATTGGCGGCGATGCGCGACGGCAGTACGAGGATGAGCCATGCGGCCACGGCGACGCCGGCGTTGAGAGCGAGAATGAGCCACCAGTTGATGGCCACGGGCACATGGTCGAGATAATACATCTCGGGGTCGAGCGGGATGAAGCGTGTGCACTTCTGAAGCAGCAAAATGCCGATGCCCAGGACATTGCCCGCTACCATACCGCGCCCCACGAGGCGCATGGCGGCAGCTACGAACACGCCGCGCACGAGACCGCGCGAGGCGCCGAGCGAGCGCAGGGTGCCGATGGTGGTGATATGTTCGAGCACGATGATGAACAGACCTGCCACGAGCGTGGAGGCTGCCACAAGAAGCATGAGGATAAAGATGACGACGACGTTGGTGTCGAGCAGGTCGAGCCAGTTGAGATAGATGGCGCCGCTGCGGGTGACGTTGTCGACGGGGTAGAGTTTGTCAATGCCGTCGGTCTGCCATTCGGCCACAAGTGCGCGCTGCAGGCGGTCGGCTACTGCGGCGGCCGAGTCGACGCCTATGCCGCGTAGCTCAATGGCAGTTCCCCACCCCGTGCCCGTGCCGCCCACGGCCTGGAGCATACTCAGCGAGGCATAAGCCGTGTTGCGATCGCGCTCGTCCATGCGGCTGTCGAAAATGGCGGCCACGGTGGCGCGGCGCGCACGAATGACGCCGCCGTCGTTGACGAAGTAGAGCATGGGACGGTCGCCCACGCCAAGGCGCAACGAACGGGCGGTGATAGAGCTGAGAACTATGTGACTGCCAGTGGAGTCGGCCGCGTAATCAGGCCACTCGCCGGCAACGACGCAAGAGCGCTCGAATGAGTAGTCGTGGGCAGAGGGATCGAAAGCTGCGAAATATACAGCGGCGAAGTCGCTGTCGGTCTTTACCACGGCCGGCCGACGGGCGGCAAGCACCGCGGAAGCTCCGGGACACACGCTGTCGACGATGGCGCGCAGGCGGCCGTCGTAGCGGAGATACTCGTCGGAGACAGCCGTCTCGGGGTCGTAGGCAGGGGTGACGCTCACTTCCGCGTCGAATCCGAGCACCTTCTCGCGAATCTCGTCACGGAAACCGCCGACTACGGCCATGGTGAATTCCATGACGGCAATGGCGATGGCCACTCCGGCCACAGCGATGACGGCGCCGGTGCGCGCGCTACGCGAACTGCCGGCGCCGATGCGCAGGCGCGATGCTATCCAGGCGGGGACGTTCATAGGGATTCACGGCGGAATTTGCGTGCGAGACAGATGAGCGCGGCAGCGGCCACGGCGCTCGCGACGGCTGCGGGCCATGTGTCACCAAGGCCTACGTTGTCGACGGTGACATCGGGGGTGCCGGCGCGCATGTAGTGCCACTGGGCAACAACGTAGATGGAATTGTTGAGGGCGTGTGCGGCGGCAGGCAGCCATATCGAGCGGCTCCAAAGCAGCAGATAGCCGAAGTAGGCGCCCAACAGCATGCGGGGAACAAAGCCAAAGAACTGCAGATGGACGGCACTGAACACCAGGGCGCTGACCCATATGGCTGCGTGGGCGTTCATGCCGCCAGTGGAGAGCAGGCGCTGGAGGGCGCCGCGGAAGAACAGCTCCTCGGAAAAGCCGGCGGCGACGCCTATGATGAGGATGTTCATGAGGAGATCAGCCCATGTGCCGGTGCCCTGCATCACTTTAATCATGGCCGAAGCGTTGTCTTCCATGCTACGCAACATGTCCATGACGGGTGCAAGGGCGCCGGTGAACTCAATGCTCTCGTTGAAACTGATGACCACGTTCATAGCCGGGGCGGCCACGACCATGACGGCGAGGGCGGCGACCCACATGCGCGAGCGCACACCACCACGAATTTCGAGCAGCTGGGCCGGCAGACGGGTGACCATGGCCGCCGTGACGACGGCGGGAGCTATGAGGGCGAGGATGTCCTGGCCGAGGGCGGCGATGCGCAGCACGCGGGGCGATGCTGCGCCGAACTTGTAGAGAAGCAATGTGGTGAGCAGGCCTGTGAGGATGTAGCCCAGGATGGCCGTGCAGGCAAACAGCAGCAGACGGCTGCCGCGGGAGAGCAGCAGCGAGTCGGGTCGAAGATCGGGAAGGTTTCTGGTCATTGCATGTGAATGTGAAAGTCGCGGGTGATGGCGCGATAGCCGTCGGCAAAGGCGCCGTCGGCATCGCGTATGGTGAGTGTGGCCGTGTCGCAGGGCCCCGGTTCGAATCCGAATTCCCACAGGCTGCGCTTTGGCGCGGCGGCGGGAGAGTTGCGCACGAGGCAGTGGCGGCGGGGATGCAAGTGGTGCATGGCAGCCGAGAGCAGGGTGGCATCGTCGGAAGCGCAGGGAAGGACGACTGCCAGACGTCCGCCCGGTGCAAGCAGTCCGGCTGCACAGCGTGCGGCCAGAGAGTCAAAGCAGAGTGCTCCCGCATGGCGAGCGGCGGCGCGGGCGCTGTCGGGCGAGCGCAGCGTCTCGGTGAAAAACGGCGGATTGGAGGCCACGAGGTCGAAGGGCACGCCGGGGCGGAAATCATCGAAAGCACAGACATGGAGGCGTAGGCGATGCGGCCACGGCGATGCGGCAAAGTTGGCCCGTGCGTCGTCGGCAGCTCCGGCATCACACTCCACGGCATCGACGGCAGCCTGCGCCGCACGCTGGGCAAGCATCAAGGCCACGACACCGCATCCGGCGCCTATGTCGGCTACGCGCCGCGTGGCGGCGGACACGCCGGCCCAGGCACCGAGCAGAACGCCGTCGGTGCCGATGCGCATGCCGCAGTGCTCGTCGGTCATGGCAAATTGCTTAAACTTGAATATACGGGCCATTTTGGACGCGAAGTTACGAAAAAATCGGTGTATGCGTGTGATGTATCAAGAAAATATATTAACTTTGCAATCCGAAAAATATTTCAAGCGAATATCAACAACACATATTTATATTATGAATATTACACAGGAGCCCCTGAGCGAAACCTCAGCAAAGATTGTGGTAAAGCTCGACGAGGCGGACTACAAGGACAAAGTGAAAGCCGAGCTCAAGCGCATCGGCCAGACCCATGTGATACCCGGCTTCCGCAAAGGCCACATCAGCATTGACCAGCTGAACCGCCGCTTCGGCCGCGAGGTAAAGAGCGACATCATCAACCGCGAGAGCGCCAAGGCTGTCTACGATTTCATCGAGAAAGAAGGCATCCACGCTCTGGGCAATCCCCTGGCACTGAACGTGACCGAAATCAACCTCACAGACAAAGACTACACCTTCGAATATGAAATAGCTCTGGCTCCCGCCATCGACGTGAAGCTCGACAAGAGCGTGACTCTGCCGTTCTACACCATCGCTGTCGACGACAAGATGGTGGAAGAGCAGGACAAAGGCCTGCGTGAGCAGTTCGGCGCCCAGGTGCCCGGCGAGGAAGTGGACGAGAAGGCGCTCGTAAAGGGCACCATCATGCAGCTCGACGCCGAGGGCAACGTGCTCACCACCGAAGACGCCATCCAGGTGCTCGACGGCATCGTGGCTCCTTTCACTTTCGCCGACAAGGACCAGGCTGCCCTGTTCATGGGCAAGAAGGTGGGCGACAAAGTGCGCTTCAACCCCGCCGCCACCGCCGGCGACAACCTGGCTGAAGTGGCCAGCATGCTCCACATCGACAAGGAAGCCGCCGCCGACGTGAAGGGTGACTTCGAACTCGCCATTTCCGAAATCATCGTGGCCCGTCCCGCCGAGCTCGGCGACGAGTACTACACCAACGTGTTCGGCCCCGACAAGGTGCACAACGAGGAAGAGTACAAGCAGGCCGTGAGCAACATGATCGCCGGCCAGCTGCGCCCCAACTCGGAGGCACTCTTCAGCGACGACGCCCACAAATATCTCGTTGAGACCTACGGCGACGTAAAACTGCCTCTCGACACGCTCAAGCGCATCCTCAAGGCCAACAACCCCGAGGAGTTCACCGACGAGAACATCGACGCCCGCATGGAAGATATGGTGCCCGGCCTCAAGTGGCAGCTCATCAGCGACGCCGTGTGCAAGGCTCTCGACGTGAAGGTGGAGGAGAACGACCTGCTCGGCCGCGCCATTGCCATCGCCCGCCAGCAGTTCGCCCAGTACGGCATGTACAACCTTGACGACGAAACCGTGGCCGACACAGCCAAACGCTTCCTTGCCAACGACAACTTCCGCGAGCGCATCTACGACGAAGTGCGCAACGGCAAGATGTTCTACGCCGTTCGCCAGGCCGTGACCGCCGACGAAAAGACAGTAAGCCTCGACGAGTTCAAAGCTCTCATCGAGGACCGCAACAAGGCCAACGCCACTGAATAAGGCACAACACAACCGAATAAGCAGCCGCATCTGACAGCAGGTGCGGCTGTTTTTCGTCCCGACATAGTCAAAACGAAAGAAGAAGCAAACGTGCAGCCATCTTGTCTGCGCTGATAAAATGACTTTTGCGCTTTCGTGTCAGCTTCATAAACCGGCACCATTCCGGGATGATAAAAAAATAATATTCTTTCAAAAAAATCACACCACACTTGTGAAATGCGATTTTTTTTTGTAATTTTGAATATTAATCCATTAGACGATAATCACCAATAGGATATGACAAATAAGAACGACTTCCGTAACTTTGCCGTGCACCATCTCGGCATGAACGGTCTCGCGCTCGACCAGTACACTTCGGCCACATCAAAGGCCATTACGTCGAGCTACATTTCTCCGACCATTATAGAGGAGCGCCAGCTGAACGTGGCCCAGATGGACGTGTTCTCGCGTCTGATGATGGACCGCATCATCTTCCTGGGCACTGACGTAAACGATTACTCCGCCAACGTGATCCAGGCCCAGCTGCTGTTTCTCGACAGCTCCGACCCCGGAAAGGACGTGAGCATCTACATCAACTCTCCCGGTGGCAGCGTGTATGCCGGCCTCGGCATCTACGACACCATGCAGTACATCCAGAGCGACGTCGCCACCATCTGCACCGGCATGGCCGCTTCGATGGCAGCCGTGCTGCTCGTGGCCGGAGCCAAGGGCAAACGCTTTGCGCTGCAGCATTCGCGAGTGATGATCCACCAGCCTATGGGCGGCGCCCAGGGCCAGGCCAGCGACATTGAAATCACAGCACGCGAGATTCTGAAACTGAAGCATGAACTCTACAGCATCATCGCCGACCACAGCGGCCAGCCCATAGAGAAGGTGGAGCGCGACTCCGACCGCGACTACTGGATGACGGCAGCCGAGGCCCAGGAATACGGCATGATTGACAAGGTGCTCACCAAAGTTCAGCGCTGATGGCCCGCAAGAAGACACTCTGTTGCATGTTCTGCGGCCGCACGCCCGAGATGGGCGCGCAGCTCGTGCCGTCGCCCGCGGGCGACAACGCGGTGTGCATCGACTGCGTGGAGGCCATCCACAACATGGTGGAAGGCAACGAGGCCGACGCCCACGCCACCGGCAAGCCCATGGGTGGCTCGCTCGGAGACGTGCCCAAGCCGCGCGAAATCAAGGAATTTCTTGACAACTACGTCATAGGACAGGATGAGGCCAAACGCTATCTGTCGGTGGCAGTGTACAACCACTACAAGCGCCTGCTGCAGCCCGAGACCGACGACGACGTGGATATCGAGAAGAGCAACGTGATACTCGTAGGACCGACCGGCACGGGCAAGACCCTGCTGGCAAAGACCATCGCACGCCTGCTTGACGTGCCCTTCACCATCGTGGACGCCACCGTGCTGACACAGGCCGGCTACGTCGGCGAGGACATCGAGAGCTTGCTCACACGCTTGTTGCAGGCCGCCGACTACGACGTGGACCGCGCCCAGCGCGGCATCGTGTTCATCGACGAAATCGACAAGATAGGCCGTAAGGGCGACAACCCGTCCATCACCCGCGACGTCAGCGGCGAGGGTGTGCAGCAGGGCCTGCTCAAACTGCTCGAAGGCTCCGTTGTGCTGGTGCCGCCACAAGGCGGACGCAAGCATCCCGAACAGAAGATGATAGCAGTGGACACGAAGAACATCCTCTTCATCTGCGGCGGCGCGTTCGAGGGCATAGAGCAGAAAGTGGCCCACCGTCTCAACTCGCACGTCGTGGGTTACGCCACCGACAACAAGGTGCGCCGAATCCGTCCCGAGGATTTCATCAAATATGTGGCTCCGCAGGACCTCAAGAGCTATGGTCTGATTCCTGAAATCATCGGCCGTCTTCCCATCATCACCCATCTGGAGGCGCTGGACCGCGACGCCCTGTTGCGTGTGCTCACCGAACCACGCAACGCCATCACCCGCCAGTACGAGAAACTCTTCGCCATGGACGGCGTGCAGTTGCATTTCTCCCCAGAGTGCCTCGAATACATCGTGGACAAAGCTGTGGAGTTCAAGCTGGGAGCCCGTGGTCTGCGCAGCATCGTGGAGACAATAATGGTCGACGCAATGTTCGACGTGCCCTCTACCGGCGCGAAGGAATACACCGTCACACGCGAATACGCGCAAGAGCGCGTCGACGCCGCCCATCTGGAAGCGGCGTCAGTATAATACAAGAAAAGAATCAACAGGTACAACAATCATACCGTCAGTAGCAATTATCACATAATCCGGAAATAAACCGACCCAGGCACACACCACCATGACAAACGCCCTCCCACTCTCCTCGGCCCTGAAGCGATACTTCGGTTTCGACTCTTTCAAGGGCAACCAGCAGGTGATCATAGAAAACCTGCTTGCCGGCCACGACACATTTGTACTCATGCCCACGGGCGGAGGCAAATCGCTGTGCTATCAGTTGCCGGCGATGATGATGGAGGGAACGGCCATAGTGGTGTCGCCGCTCATCGCCTTGATGAAGAATCAAGTCGACGCCATGCGCGGCTTCTGCGAAAGCGACTGCGTGGCCCATTTTCTGAACTCGTCGCTCAACCGGGCGGCTGTAGAACAGGTAAAGGCCGATGTGGTGTCGGGAAAGACCAAACTGCTGTATGTGGCGCCCGAATCGCTCACCAAGGAAGACAACATCGAGTTTCTGAAGCAGGTGAAGATTTCGTTCTACGCCATCGACGAGGCTCACTGCATATCGGAGTGGGGCCACGATTTCCGGCCGGAATACAGGCGCATCCGCCCTATCGTCAACGAGATCGGCGCGCGCCCCATCATCGCACTCACCGCTGCCGCCACCCCCAAGGTGCAGCATGACATACAGAAGAACCTCGGCATGAACGATGCGTCGCTGTTCAAATCGTCGTTCAACCGCACCAATCTTTTCTATGAGGTGCGGCCAAAGACGAAGAACATCGACCGCGACATCATACGTTTCATCAGCCAGCGTCGCGGAAAAAGCGGCATCATCTATTGCCTCAGCCGCAAGAAGGTGGAAGAACTGGCCGAATTCCTGAAGGTGAACAACATCCCGGCGCTACCCTATCACGCCGGCATGGACAGCGCCACGCGCTCGGCCAACCAGGACGCTTTTCTGCTGGAGAAGGTGGACGTGATCGTGGCTACGATAGCGTTCGGAATGGGCATTGACAAGCCCGACGTGCGCTACGTCATCCACTACGATATGCCCAAGAGCCTTGAAGGCTACTATCAGGAGACCGGTCGCGCAGGCCGCGACGGAGGCGAGGGCCACTGCCTCACCTTCTACGCCTACAAGGATCTGCAGAAGATGGAAAAGTTCATGCAGGGCAAGCCTGTCAACGAGCAGGAGATAGGCAAGCAGCTGCTGCTGGAGACGGCCTCCTACGCCGAGTCGTCGGTGTGCCGCCGCAAGAGCATCCTGCACTATTTCGGAGAGGAATACGCGGAGGAGAACTGCGGTAATTGCGACAACTGTCGGGACACAAAGAAAAAAGTGGAAGCAAAAGAAGATCTCTTGGCGGTGCTCGACACTATCACCGCCCTTAAAGAAAAATTCAAGGCCGACTACATCATCGATGTGCTGCGCGGCCACGCCAACGCTAAAATCCGAGACTACGGACACGACGAACTGGAAGTGTTCGGCTCGTGCCAGGGCTCCGACCCGCGCCATCTCAACGCCGTGCTGCGCCAGGCCATACTTGCCGGCTATGTGGAGCGCGACATCGAGAATTATGGTCTGCTGCGGGTGTCGGACGAAGGCAAAGCCTTCATGAAGAAGCCCAAATCATTTAAAATAGTAGAGGATAACGAGTTCGACGAAGAAGAGGAAGAAGAGGTAAAGTCCGGTTCGGGCTGCGCCGCCGACCCCCAGCTCTATGCCATCCTCGTGGCCCTTCGCAAAAAGACGGCCGCCAAGCTCGACCTGCCGCCTTTCGTCATCTTCCAGGAGCCGTCGCTCGAAGCCATGGCCACCACCTACCCCGTCACCCTCGAGGAGCTGCAGAACATCCCCGGCGTGGGCGCAGGAAAAGCGAAGCGCTACGGCGAAGAGTTCCTCAAGGTAATCAAGACCTATGTGGAGGACAACGAGATAGAGCGTCCCGAGGACCTGCGAGTGCGCAAGGTGCCGATGCCCGGCAACCTCAAGATCTCCATCATCAAGAGCATCGACCGCAAAATCGACCTGCGCGAGGTGGCATCGTTCAACGGACTGGAGTTCAGCCAGCTGCTTGACAATATCGAAGCTATCGTGAACGCCGGCAACAAAGTGAACATCAAATACTTCATCGACGAGGTTCTCGATCCTGACGAAGAGGAGGAAATCTGCGACTATTTCCGCGAAAGCGAGAGCGACGACATAAACGAAGCCTTCGCCGACCTCTGCCCCGACTACAGCGAGGACGAAATACGCCTCGTACGCATCAAATTCCTATCAGAATACGGACATTGACACCATCATGGAGCACAAAACGCTGACCGAACTCTACCGGCAGGCCACCGGCACCGAACCCACCGCCATTGAAGGACTCGCCGCCTCGGGGTCCAACCGCCGCTACTACCGCCTGCGCGGCGAGCAAAACCTTGTAGGCGTCGTAGGCACGAGCCGCGAGGAAAACACGGCCTTCATTGAACTGGCGCGCCACTTCGGCGAACGCGGCCTGCCCGTGCCTGCCGTAGTGGCCGTGAGCGACGACTCGATGGCCTACCTGCAGACCGACCTCGGCGACACTCTACTTTTCAACAGCATAGAGAAAGGACGCCTTACGCGCTCTTTCTCGGCCGAAGAGAAGGAGCTGCTGACGCGCACTATCCGCATGCTGCCCGACCTGCAGTTCAGCGGAGCCGTAGGTCTGGACTTCAGCAAGTGCTACCCGCTGCCGCAGTTCGACACCCGCAGCGTGCTGTGGGACCTCAACTATTTCAAATACTGCTTCCTCAAAGCCACCGGACTCGAATTTCAAGAAGACCGCCTTGAGGACGACTTCCAGGCCATGGCCGAGGTGCTGATGCGCTCGATGAGCAGCACATTCATGTATCGCGACTTCCAGTCGCGCAACGTGATGCTGCGCGACGGTCAGCCCTACTTCATCGACTTCCAGGGTGGCCGCAAGGGTCCGTATTTCTACGACGTGGCGTCATTCCTGTGGCAGGCCAAGGCCAACTTCCCCGAGTCTCTGCGCCACGAACTTCTGATGGAGTACATCGACTCGCTGCGCCGCTATGTGCCCGTCGACGAGACCTATTTCTTCGAGCAGCTGCGCCACTTCGTGCTGTTCCGCACGTTGCAGGTGCTGGGAGCCTACGGATTCCGCGGCTACTTCGAAAAGAAACCCCACTTCATGCAGAGCGTGCCTTTCGCTCTGGCCAATCTGCGCCAGCTGCTGAAGGACCCTTACAAAGAGTACCCATATCTCACCGAAGTGCTCCGCCGTCTGTGCGACCTCAAGCAGTTTGCTTCCGAAGCCGACAAACGCGCGCTCACCGTCAAGGTGATGAGCTTTGCCTACAAGACAGGCATCCCCAACGACGATTCCGGCAACGGCGGCGGTTTCGTGTTCGATTGCCGTGCCGTCAACAATCCCGGCAAATACGATCGCTACAAACCCTTCACCGGCCTGGACGAAAATGTGAAGAAATTCCTTGAGGACGACGGCGAAATCACCGTGTTCCTTGAGAACTGCTACAACCTTGTGGACGCCTCCGTGGCCCGCTACATCGAGCGCGGCTTCACCAACCTGATGGTGTGCTTCGGTTGCACCGGCGGCCGCCATCGCTCAGTGTACAGCGCCCAGCACATGGCAGAACACCTCAACGAGAAGTTCGGTGTCAAGGTGGAGCTCGTGCACCGCGAGCAGCAGATTGAGCAGACCTTCCCCGCCCGCGACTGATGAAAGCGCTGGTCTTTGCTGCCGGCCTGGGCACGCGCCTGGGCGACTTCACAAAGGAACATCCCAAGGCTCTCGTGGATGTGGACGGCACGCCCATGCTCGCGCGCGTGCTGCTGAAGCTGCGCGACGCAGGCATAACCGACGTGACGGTGAATGTCTACCACTTCGCGCAGCAGATTAAAGACTATCTCGCGGCCAACAGCAATTTCGGCATGAACCTGCACGTCAGCGACGAGACAGGCATGCTGCTCGAGACGGGCGGAGGCATGCTGGCAGCTGCACGCTACCTCGACAGCGACGAGCCCGTGGTGGTGCACAATGCCGACATTCTCACCGACTTTCCCCTGGCCGAAATGATAGCTCGCCACCGCGCCACCGGCGCCGACGCCACTTTGCTCGTGGCCGAACGCGACACGGCACGCTACATCATGTTCGCACCCGACGGGCGTATGGATGGCTGGACGAATATCTCCACCGGCCAATGCCGCCCCGACGGCTTTATGCCGCAGAGTGGCATGCTACGCCGCGCCTTCGGCGGCGTGCATGTGGTGTCGCCGCGCATCTTCTCAGCCCTCGCCGGCTATAACGACGCGCTCGTGGACGCAGGCGCAACTGCCGACGCACATGGTGTCAGCCGCTTCTCCATCATGGATTTCTATATTGACTGCTGCCGCGAGCTGCAGCTGCATGCCTACGAGCCATCGCAGCCCTACCGCTGGTGCGACATCGGCAAGCCAGACAGCCTTGCCCGCGCCCGCGAGCTCTTCAGCAAGAATGGAAATGCTACCGGAGATTTATGAAATAGAGGACCTGCGGGAGCTTGAGGAGTATCTTTCGGGCTTCACCGATGCAAAAAGGCTGAGAGCGGAATTATACTCCGCATTCCTCGGCTGCTGCAGCTACCGCAATGTGGCAGAATGGAACAAGGCAGTAAGATTGTGTGAGTGTCTGGCAATTGCCGGCTGGGGAGACAATGAACCTCTGGAAGCCGTAAGAGGCACTTGTTTCAACGGCAATCCCAACACCTTTTTCATGAACCGCTATTCCAGACCACGTTTTCTGGATGCCGTATGGTCCAGAAGGAACGACGGATATGCAATTGATTTCGGAAGGTCGTGCCTGCATGAAGGCGCTGACAGCCACCTCCTGCCGGAAACTACAAGCGGCGAAGCGCAGGCCGAGGCTCTGAGAAGTCAGCGCAACTGGATTGCCAAGAATCCGATACTAATAACCCGCGGACTGGCAAACTGCTATGAAAACTCCAGGCCGGTGATAGAAAGCATGGAAAAAGATCTTATGCCGGAACTGGACCGCGCGATGCGCCCGGAAATGTACGGCAAGGCCGTAAACCGGATTGTGCTCAACTGTTCGTTCAGCTTTTACGACAATTACCACTGCAAGACCAACTACATCATTGCAGATGAATCCCTCAAGCTGAAGCAGAAGGATTTCTACCCTGCCCTGCTCTCCATGTTTTCGGAAAAAGAAATCGAGGACAACGGTTATTTCCTCAGAAACCGTTTTACATATGGCCCTTTCAGAGCCGACACGGGCATTGCGCGCATTGTGATTGTGTTTGAGAGAGAGTTCAGCGAGTTGCCACAGCAAAGACAAAAACAGGTCTTGTGCGACTACCTTCTTCATGCTGTCCGAAAATGCGCCGTACGCATAAGCAAAAGGGTCAACTATAATTTTGACCTTATGATCGCCGATTTTTCCGCCACGCTCGGGCGCTGGTGCGAAACCGGCCTGTCATAATCTCAGTCGGGGCGACGGAGCTTGCGAAATAGTTCGAGGCGGGAGTCAGTGAGTTTGCGGAAGAAGAAGTTTCGGCTGCGGGTGGTGCCGGTGAAGCGCTCGCTGAGTTTCATCATGGCACGCTTGCGGTCGTCCACGGCTATGCACTCCACAAGAGTATCGTCGAACTCGGGCTGCTCTCGGGTGGCCTTGAGCAGATACTCATCGCCGGCGCGCACAATGGCGCAATAGCCTGAGGCGCGCTCGCGGTCGTACTCGTACTTATACTTCTTGAACACACTTGCAAAATGCGCCACCACATCGGCGAAGGTGGTGTAACGGCGCGTGGCGCCGTGGCGCTCCACAAAGCGGTCGAAGAGCAGCTTGAAGCATGCGAGGGTCACGGCTGCATCGTAGGCCGAGGTGTGGGCCTGCGATTCGTCGTGCGACACGCCCAGCTCCTCGCAGCAGAATTTCAGACTTATGCCCTGCACATAGTCCAGCCCGCGCTCACGGCCATGGCACACCCAGAACCAGTCGCGCAACTCGAGCACAAACTTGGAGTCGAAGCCTTGCACATACTGGCGTTTCATCTTGTTGATGTCGTTCTCGCGCACGGCGAAGCCTACGATGTACGAGCAATTGTCGACAATGGCCTGGATGCGGCGGCGGCACGAGGAGAAAGACGGAGCCGTGGCCACCATGGCCGGCGTGATGTGGTGGATGTCGGAATCCCATGTGCGGTAGCGGCGAGGCTTGAAGCGCTGCTGATAGATGAGATGGCCGCGCAGGTCGACCACTGATAGCTCGAGCATCTCCATGCCGCGCGCAAACTCGGCGTCGAAGCAGATACACGTGGCGGCCGATACGGTGGAAAGCAACTGTTGGCACTGTGGGGTCATTGCACTATACTGTCGGGGATGAGTTCAACTGCGGCCGCCACATAGGCGTCGGCGGCCTTGTCGTAGCCGAGGGCGCGCATGTGGTTCTCCTTGTAGCGTATCTTCAGCAGGGCGCCTTCGCGCTGCATGTCGGAAGCTGTGCTGTCGGCAAAAACCGCCGCATCGAGGCGGCCGTAGGCCGCTGCGGAGTCGACGGCGGCCGATGAGTGCGGATTGTCCAAGGGATTACCGCCGCAGGATGCGAGCAACAGAGGGAGAGCGAGGATGAATGCAGATGGTTTCATAGCAGAATGATGGCGAGTTTTGCGCAGGCCAGCGCGTCGTCGAGCGCGTTGTGGTGATGGTCAAGGCGGATGCCGAAAAAGTCGCAGAGCGAGTCGAGCGACTTCGACTTGCACATGCCGGCGGGAATCTTGGCCCGGGCAGCCTTGAGCGTGCAGTAGAAGGCATCGGGCGCCTCGAGGCGATAGACACGGCAGGCACTGCGGATGCAGTTGTGGTCGAACTGCGCGTTGTGGGCCACATAGGGCAGACCGCCGGCCCACGCTTCGAGCTGTCGAAACACGCTGTCGAAACACGGCGCAGAGGCGGTGTCGGCCTCGGTGATGCCGTGCACGCGCACGCATGCCCAGTGGTAATACTCGGGTTCCGGTCTGACGAGACTGTAGAACGTATCGGCGATGCTGCCGCCGCACACTTTCACCGCCCCGATGGAGCAGATGCTGGAGGCTTCGTTGTTGGCCGTCTCCACGTCTATGGCCACAAAATCATTCATCGGCGCTGATGTGTCGTGCGGCAGCGTCGCGCACCTGCTCCATGAGCCACAGCGGCGTGCTGGTGGCCCCGCAGATACCCACGCTGGCAGCTCCTTCGATCCATTGCGGCTGGAGATGTGATGCGTTGGCTATCAGATATGTGCGCGGGTTGACGGCGCGGCACTGGTCGTAGAGTATGCGGCCGTTGCTGCTCTTGGTGCCCGCCACGAAAAGCACCACCTCGTGGGCCGCAGCAAAACTGCGCAAGCGGTCGACGCGTCCGCTTACGGAGCGGCATATTGTGTCGTAGTGCTCGAAAGTGGTTTCGGGGCTCTTGCGGCGCTCGATTTCGGCAATGATGCGGCTGAAGCCTTCGAGGCTCTTGGTGGTCTGCGAGAAGAGAGCGATGTCACGGCCATAGTCAATCTTGCCGAGGTCGTCGACAGACTCGACGACGATGGCCTGCCCGTCGGTCTGCCCCACGAGGCCATTTACTTCGGCATGACCGAGCTTGCCGTAAATCACGATCTGCGGACGCGCTCCGGGGCGGTCGTAGGCTGCCTTGACGCGCTGCTGCAACTTGAGCACCACGGGGCAAGTGGCGTCGATTATGTCGATGTCGCGCTCGCGGGCGAGGCGATAGGTCGACGGCGGCTCGCCGTGGGCACGCAGCAGCACGCGGGCACCGCGCAGGGCTGCCATCTCCTCGTGGGTGATGGTTTCCAGCCCCTTGCCGCGCAGGCGCTCCACTTCGTCGCTGTTGTGTACGATGTCGCCCAGACAGTATAGGCGTCCGCCGGCCTCAAGCTGCTCCTCGGCCTTTCGAATGGCCGTGACTACGCCGAAGCAGAAACCCGACTCCTTGTCTATTTCAATTATGGCCATGGGCGCGGAGTGCTTCGTGAAATTGTCCGAGCAACCATGCGTCCTGCTCGTCAAGCGTCATGCCGGAATTGTCGAGGTCCACGGCGTCGGCGGCACGACGCAGGGGGCTTTCGGCCCGGGTCTCGTCGATGCGGTCGCGCGCCTGCACGTTGGCCAGCACCTCGTCGAAATCGGCCTTGGCGCCGCCTGCAAGCATCTCGGCATAGCGGCGCTCGGCGCGTGTGCGCGCCGGCGCGTTGACGAATATCTTGAGGTCGGCGTCGGGGAATACTGTGGTGCCGATGTCGCGGCCGTCCATGACGATTCCGCCTTCGGCTCCCAGCGCCTGCTGCATGGCCACGAGGGCGTGGCGCACCTCCGGCACGGCCGCTACAGGCGATACATGCTCCGACACGCGCAGCGATCGGATGTCGCGCTCCACGTCGGCGCCGTTGAGGAGCGTGTGCTGCCGGCCGTCTGCTCCGGCGGGAGCGAAGTCGATGTGTATGTCTGGCAGGGCGGCGGTGAGGGCGGCGGTGTCCACGCTGCCGTCGGCGGCAATCATGCCGTGGTCGAGCGCATAGAGAGCCACGGCGCGGTACATGGCGCCTGAGTCAATGTAGCGGTAGCCCACGGTGGCGGCAAGGCGGCGCGCCATAGTGCTCTTGCCCGACGACGAATAGCCGTCGATGGCTATGATGAGTCCTTTCATTGTAACATATTTAATAGGGCCGCGGCATGCCGCGGCCCTATGATGGTGAAATGAATGTGCCGGGGCAATTACATGTTCATGCCGCCGTCCACCTGGATGACCTGGCCGGAGACGTAGCTCGACATGTCGGAAGCGAGGAAGGTGGCCACATCGGCAATATCCTCGGGCTTACCGCCGCGACGCAGAGGTATTTTCTTGCACCATTCGGCGCGCACGTCGTCGGGAAGTGCGGCGGTCATGGCTGTCTCGATGAAGCCGGGAGCGATGGCGTTGGCACGGATGCCGCGGCTGCCCACTTCCTGCGCGATGCTCTTGGCGAGGGCGATGAGGCCTGCCTTGGAGGCGGCGTAGTTGGCCTGTCCGGCATTGCCGTGCACGCCTACTACGGAGGCCATGTTGATGATGGAGCCGCTGCGCTGGCGCATCATCACGGGCAACGTGGCGTTGATGAAGTTGAAGGCACTCTTGAGGTTGACGTTGATTACGGCATCCCACTGCTGCTCGGTCATACGCATCATCAGGCCGTCCTTGGTGATGCCGGCGTTGTTGACGAGAATGTCGATGCGACCGAAGTCCTTGACTACCTCGGCCACGACTTCCTTGGTCTGGTTGAAGTCGGCTGCGTTGGAGGCATATGCTTTGCACTGCACGCCGAGGGCGGCTATTTCAGCCTCGGTGGCCTTGCCGTTTTCGTCTATTACGAGGTCGGTGAATGCGATATTCGCACCCTCCTGCGCAAAACGCAGAGCGATAGCGCGACCGATGCCGCGTGCGGCGCCTGTGATGAGGGCGGTTTTTCCTTCGAGAAGTTTCATTTTCTACTGGATAATTTTATGTTTGGTTTTTACGAATGCAAAAGTAGTGAATATTTTTGAGAGCGCCAAGGTGTCAGTCAAGCTTCTTGCGGCGGAAGATGAAGTTGCGGCCAAGGTATTTCTCGCGCACCACGGGATTCTCGGCCAGTTCCTCCGACGTGCCCTGGAAAAGGATGCGGCCGTCGAACAGCAGATATGCACGGTCGGTGATGCTGAGCGTCTCCGGAGCGTTGTGGTCGGTGATGAGTATGCCGATGTTTTTTTCCTTGAGTTTGTACACGATGCCCTGGATGTCCTCCACGGCTATGGGGTCTACGCCGGCGAATGGTTCGTCAAGCATTATGAATTTCGGGTCGATGGCAAGGCAACGGGCTATCTCCGTGCGCCGGCGCTCGCCGCCGCTCAGCTGGTCGCCGAGGTTCTTGCGCACTTTCTGCAGGCGGAACTCGGTGAGCAGGCTTTCGAGCTTGTCGCGCTGCTCCTCGCGGGAGTTGGGGGTCATCTGCAGCACGGCGCGGATATTGTCCTCGACACTGAGCTTGCGAAACACCGACGGCTCCTGCGCGAGGTAGCCGATGCCGTTCTGCGCGCGTTTGTACACCGGAAATTTCGTCAGATCGATGTTGTCGAGGAAGATGCGGCCCTCGTTGGGCTGGATGAGCCCCACGGTCATGTAGAACGTGGTGGTCTTGCCGGCGCCATTTGGTCCGAGCAACCCCACAATCTCACCTTGGCGCACCTCGATGTTGACGTGGTTCACCACGGTGCGCTTGCCGTACTTTTTCACAAGGTTTTCCGTGCGCAACACCATTCCGGTGTCAGCGCCGGGCTCCTCTGGAGCGGTTTCGGGCGCCTCCGGCGCCACGGCGAACTCTGGCGAGGGTATGCCCTCTTCAGCTGCTATGCGGTCGCGGTCGCGGTCGAGATGGAACGATATCCCCATATCAATGCTGAGTGTTGCGGAGGCGGCTTTCGATGTAGTCGGTGAGCAGGCCGATGGCCACGGTGTTGCTGCCTCCCTGCGGCACAATAAGGTCGGCGAATCGCTTGCAGGGTTCGATGTGCTGCAGATGCATGGGCTTGAGCACGTCTTGATAGCGGTCGATGACCATCTGGGGCGTGCGGCCGCGTTCGATGCAGTCGCGGGCGATAACGCGGATGAGGCGGTCGTCGGCATCGGCATCAACAAACACCTTGACGTCGAGCATATTGCGAAGTTCCGGATCAGTTAGCACAAGTATGCCTTCCACTATGACTACGTCGCGTGGTTCCACCGGCACGGTCTCGGCCTGGCGGGTGCAGGAGAGGTAACTGTAGGTGGGCATCTGGATGGTCTTGCCCTGCTTGAGCTCGCCGAGATGGCGCACCAGCAGAGGCCATTCTATGGCGTCGGGCTCATCAAAGTTGATTTTGCTGCGGAGCTCCGGTGGGATGTGGCTTGAATCCTTATAATAGGAATCCTGGCGAAGAACAGCGACTTCTCCCTGCGACAGGGAGTTGATGATTTTATTTACAACGGTGGTCTTACCGCTTCCGGTGCCACCTGCAATACCGATGATGAGCATTGGAGTGCGATTGGTTAATGTTTATTACCGCAAAATTAGTGATTTTTTTTCGCTTGCATGACAAATTAGAGCAAAAAGAGCTAACTTTGTACATGAATATGGACCGACGCGCCGACATCACCATCGTTATCCCCGTGCACAACCGCGCGGAAATAGTGGGCCGCACGCTCGCCTCGGTGGAGGCGCAGACGCTGCGGCCGCTCGCTGTGGTGCTCGTGGACAATGCGTCGACCGACGGTACGGCCGACACGCTGCGCAGCTGGGCGGCACGCCCCCACGGCCTTGACGTGCGCGTGGTGGACGAGCCCGCTCCCGGCGCCGCTTCCGCACGCAACCGCGGCCTCAGCGAGGTGTGCACGGAGTGGACAATGTTCTTCGACTCAGACGACACAATGCATCCGGCCCATTGCCAGCGCGCGCTCGAAGCGGCCGAAGGCGCCGACATCGTGGGATGGGACGTGCGGTATCACTGCGACGGCACAGCCACCAGATGTCGCTTCTATGCCGAAGACGCACAGTTCCACTCGCTCTTCCACGGTTCCATGGCCACTCAGCGCTATATGGCACGCACTGCGCTGTTCCGCCGCGCAGGCGGCTGGAATACCTCAGCCTTCTATTGGAACGACATCGAACTTGGCGCGCGCCTGCTGGCACTGAATCCGCGCATCCGCCATGCCGGCGCCGGCATCACTGTCGACGTGTACGCCCAAGAGCAGTCCATCACGGGCACCCGCTTTAGCGACAGGGCTGATAAAGCCATGGCACCTCTCGAGGCCCTGCGCCTAACGCTCGGGCCGGAGCGAGCCTTCTGGGTAGATGTAAAAGCGGCCATACTCGCGGCTGACTGCGCGAAAGAGGGCGCGGCCGATATAGCAAAACGCATCATGCGCACAACCATAGCCCGGACCGGGAGCCGACGCCGGCGCATGATTCTACGCGCCGCCTACGCATGGCGCCGAGCCGGACTGCGCGGAGCCGCCCGCATATTGCGCCCACTACTCTGACATGGATATTGAAACACTGCGACTGTATTGCCTCGCGCTATCGCACACGAGCGAGGACATGGCCTTCGGAGAAGACCATCTGCTGTTCCGCGTCTGCGGCAAGATATTCGGCTGCTACTCGTTCACGCGGCCCGAGTGGTTCACTGTGAAATGTGATGCCGACTACGCCATTGAACTGCGCGACCGCCACGCCGACATACAGCCGGCGTGGCACTGGAACAAACGCTACTGGAACCAGCTGGCCATGCGTGGCTCGCTGCCCGACGAGCTAATCCTCGCGCTCGTGCGCCACAGCTACGACCAGGTGGTGAAGAAACTGCCGTTGCGCGTGCGCCGCACAATAGAATAGAGCCGGTTCGGAAACTCTACAGAGAGGATAGAATCAGCGAGTTGGCCCGGTCGACAGCCCCCGTGTCGAGCGACGCCAGATATATGCGCGTGGTAGCCTCCGAATCATGGCCCATGCATTCACTGATCACGCCCAGCGGCACTCCCATGTCCTTCGCCGCCGTCGCCCAGCTGTGGCGTGCCACATACAGCGTCAGCGGCGAGCGCGTCCCCACCATCGAACCGATTTTCTTGAGACTGCGGTTGATTCTGTAGCCGGCATTGCGGTAGGCGCAGCGCTCGTTCATGCCCCGTCGCCGCAGTATCGGCAACAGATAGTCAGAATTGTTTTCGGGATATTTCTCCACGATAGTCTGCATCTCGCGCGTCCATGCAATCTCCAGCCGCTGGCCGGTCTTGCGACGGCGGTACACCACGCGCCCGGCCGTCAGGTCGGTCTTTCGCAAAAATGCCAGGTCGACAAAACTCATGCCACGCAAGCAGAAACTCAGCATGAACACGTCGCGCGCATAGTCGAGCGCCGGCGTTCCGGAGAGGTCGAGCTTGCTGATTCGTCTCACCGTCTCGAGCGACAGCGCACGCTTTACGGTGCGGTCCACGCCGGTGTAGACACGCCGGAACGGGCGGCGGTCGGCCACTTCGCCTGTGTCGACAGCGCGGTTGTAGACCGCACGCAGGATGCGCATATAGAACGACACTGTGTTCGGCACCACTCCGCGCCCGCGCAGCCACTCCTCATAGGCCTGCATCATGACGTCGTCGATAGTGTCCATCATCACGTCGGCTCCCTCCCGGAAAGCCATGAAGCTCTTCAGCGCCGCGCGGTACGTCTCCGACGTGCGCACACGGCCGCTTGCTTTCAGCGCTGCCGCGACACGCAAGGTGAAATTGGTCAGACTGTACTCCTTCATGTATCTGCGATAGGCGTCGGCCATCATCGCTGCCGTGTAGTCCTCGCCCGCGGCCTCCATGCGGCGTTCTATGCCTGCCATCCGTTCCATGTCGGCACGCAGCTGCCGTCGCAGGGTCGGCGCCACAGGGCGCGAATGCCGTGCGTCCCACTCATCGGCATGCAGCCGAATGCCCGTGCGCACGCGCACCGCGCGACGTTCGTGAATCAACTGGATATACACTGCTCCGAAACCGGCGGCGTCATGCCTGCCGTATTTGATTTTTATTGATGCCATAGCTAAGCGTTTTTTACGGCAAATTAATAAAAAAACGCAAGCGGCCACGCCCCCTCTGTCGGGAGCGCGGCCGCGTCAATGGTTCTGTGCGGGCTATCTAAATATCAGTGTTTGTATATCAGAACATCATTCACCCGTCGACACACCTGTTATCCGCATTCATCACCCGATGCTTGTGTTTCCATTCTCCGTAGAGAAGACCTGGGAGGGTACGGACTATGTGAAAGCACCGGCTTATCTGTTTGTTCGGCTCTTTTGCAAGACGATGAACAAATTCCAAATGATAGCGCACCATCCAATCCGGGGCGCGCTGAACCCCCACCCCGCTGAAAAATTTGAAAACCGCCCCCACGGCAATCATCACACCATGATTCAGATGTGGCTTAAGGCGGTGCATGAAGTATTCCTGCTTAGGAGCGCCCAATGCAACCCAAACTATGTCGGCACCGTCTTTTTCGACCATTCTTGCGATAGATGGATAGTCAAAGTCCGGCACGTCGCAAAATGGCAGCTCGTAAAAAGTCATATTTTCTACGTCGGGGTTGATTTTTGTCAGTTCTCGTTTAAGACCATTCAGCAGGTTCTGCTGCGTGCCTAAAAAAATCATCCTGTATTTGCGACTGGCTACAATATCGATGAAGATTTCACTGCCACTATACTGATTGTATCTTGAGCCATGTATCCACTTTATGTATAATGGGACATAGCTGCTGTCACAAATGGTAAGAAGACCGCCGTTTACTACTTCCAAATATTCCGGCCTTCTGTTGGCAACATTCATAATGACTCCATCGGCGACGCAGATGTAGTCAGAGCCCGGCAGTGTCAGGCGTTGAGCAATAGAGTCGTGTACGAGCTTGCGGTCAAACTCGTACCGAATATTAAAGTACTTATTCATAAATTGGTAAGATTATTTCCTTTTACACATCATATAATGGCAGCAATCACAGCCACCGCAGGAGATGTTGTCCGCCGATGCGGATTTGTCAAGAAACGTGGACCGGCCTCACCGGCACGCATAATGCCTTTTATGAAAATATTTTTTTTATCGGCCACATCGGACCGTCGCGATGGGTCTGCACCCAATGGCAATGGAAACGCCTCCACTGCTCTCCCGTCTCGTGCGCTTTTACTACAGATGTAATCCCCCCGCGCGTTTTGCGCGAGGTAGCCACCACAAGGACTCTTGTCATAAAAAGTCTATCTTCTTATTTTTGCAACTAAAATAATCGGCAAGCAAAGACGACTGCGCACCAGCCATTGAAAAAGGCGGTGAAAACGAGGCATACTCTCCAGCGGGTATCGGCCATGGATTTCCTCCCAGATGCTATCGCAGCATATCGCATGAATACGTCTGTATTTTTCTCCAAAAGGAATTTCTGCAACTCCGATCTGACACAAAGCCACCCGAGCATAGCCAATAAACAGACGCATACACCTGAGACCGGACTCTAAAGACGAAAACATATAGCGCTGCAACAATTCCCTGTAGACAGTTTTGATTTTCTCAAAACGATCGGTCCGCACGACTCTGCTTAATGAGGATGTGTTAATGAAATAGTTGTAATAGGTTGCCGGAATTTCAACCACAGTCCGCGCGAGCATCAGACAATCCAGATTAAAGAACAGATCCTCCGTGATGAGCCGGCGTTCGCTTTCGAATCGCAAATTATTGTCGGCAATCAGAGTTCTTTTGTACAATACTATCTTTGCAGACATTGGCAGACGCCGTTCCGATTTACTACCCGGAGTGTTTGCAATCATGTCCAGCGCGACACTCTCGACATTGGCGCGTGTGTCATATCTTTTCAGTGTCGAAGCTTGAGCCATCGGAGTAATATTGCCATACTGGTCGACCTGACGAATCCCGCAAAAAACCATGTCGGCGGCATTTTGTTGAGCCTCTGCATACATATGCGAGTACATATCGGGCTCTATCCAGTCGTCACTGTCGCAAAAAGCGACATACTCGCCGACCGCCACCTCAAGCCCGCTGTTACATGCCATTCCGAGACCACCGTTTTTCTTGTGCACGACACGCACCCGCGGATCTTGCCTGGCATACTCATCGCACAGCGCAGGGCAGTTGTCCGGGCTTTCATCATCCACCAGTATTATCTCTATGTCGGCAAGAGTCTGGGTGCGGATTGACTGCACGCAACGGTCCAGATATTTTTCTACGTTATATACGGGGACTATAACAGAAACTTTGGGATTCATAATCTAAACCACTTTTTTTGATCGTCATGGAATAATGAAATCTTGTAGGTGGAATTTTCAAGTATGCGTCCGGAATTTGCCGCTTTATAAACATCCCAGGCTGTATTTGTGAATATGACCATACAGAACAAGTAGCAGGCAACCTGACCGATGCCGTATTCTTTAAAACGTGTCCACAAATAGCGCAGCACCATGGTCGCCATCACCATCTGAAACAGACTGAAATACATCATCGGACGAATCAGGTAGTGGCTTATATTGCACACCAGGAAATAGCCACAGGCATAGATATATGCAAGGTTGTACCATAGACTGAAATATGGAACCGTCTCTCCATACTCGTCTTTTATCTGCGGACCATACCAAATGATAAAGATCGGGATTAATAAATATGTGAGCATCATAGGACCGAACGAAAGGGATTCGTTTGTCTGTCCGGATGTCATCAATACATTCAGCTCCTCTATTTTATCATCATAGTTTGTCGCTCCGGCAATAATATCCACATATCCCGCCACCCCTTGCAGAGCAGCGCTCTTACCAATCAGCACACATACAAGAAGAACCCCGGTAAGCAACCACCTCTTGTCCTCAAGCTGCAAATTGTTGGGAATAAAATAAAAAGGAATCAAAAGCAGAGCCGACTGATGAATCATTGCCCCAACGATGATGAAAACAGCATAATAAAGAAACTTACGCTCAAATATAAAACGGGAGGCCCACAAGAAACCGCAAGCAACAGTCATCTGCCGCACGGCCCCCATCGTGTCCATCCAATAGCGGCCACCGAAGAATACAAAAGGTAAAAATATCAGCAATTTCCTGTAGGGCTTTAACGCATCCGTTATGAAAAAAATCTGAATGAAGGCATAAAATGCAAGTCCGAACATCCAATGCAGACCCAACGCTCTGAACAGTCTGATTACGGATTTCCACAGTATCTCCTTATTGGAAGAGTCAATCTCATAATGATCAAAAGTCAAGGCGTATGAAATACAATCGCTTCCAACATTCCATCGTAAACCTCCGATGATTGTGAAAAATGCTATGAACCAACACAAATACTTATCCCATTTTAACTGTGATATATCATTAGCTTCAATATCCTCATCGGATTTCCTGGCCAGATATGAGGCAAAAAATGCAAACGCCACGTAAATAAGAATGTCTACAATTGCCATCATAGGTTCATGATTATTTTCATGTTGTTATATGCTTTTGACATTGAAAAGTCCGACTTTCTTTCGCCACAATCTGTGGAAATTGCATTTATAGCCTTCACCCAGTCGTCGACACTGTTTACACGCATGAAGGCCTCGTTTCGCGGCATATGATATGGATTGTCGGTTATAATCAGACGTTTACCGAGTCCTTCCGCATCTGCGATGGTCGAAAGTCCCACGCAATATTTCAATCTGTCTTGCCGCAATGGACACACTAATGCGCGTGCCGAAGCCATTTCTGCCAACATTGCAGTATAATTTGCAGGCGAATTATCGACGAGCGTTATCTTAATGTTGGGAATATCACGGCATTTATCTGTCAAATCTGTGTAGTCAGCGCCATTGTGTGATGCACTGGTGAAAATGTGCAATGGCGCTCCGGCTATTCTGAATGCTTCAATCAAAATGTCAAAATCGCGATTCTCCTTGCCCGTAGACACAAAACAGCCATTATCAGACACCGGCACATCAGAAAAGAAGTCCATGTCGGCGCCCCACCCCGGCAAAGAGCAACGCTCCGGCTTCGACATGCCGTTGTCAAGAACCTGTTTCATCGATAGAGGAGACAAGAAAAACAGATGCTTGACACTGCGCAAAAGCACTTTATAGATACATCCTTTAAGACCGGTCGTTCCGGCGGGTTCTCTGTGAAGATAAGCATATATCGGCTTTCGGTAAATGCCCAATGCTGCCAGCAACAATAACAACAGGTGGCTGTGCAGATTCAGATTGGGAATGAAGACGATATCGTGAGCATGTCTTTTTATTATATCCAGGTCGTGCCATGAAGACTTGCTTTCTTGTGTCCATATCACATCATGTCCATCGCGTTCCATCTCAATCGCTCCATAAAGCCAATGGCTTGGAACATTACCTTTCAGATACTGGTCGCGAGTATCTTTTTCTCCTATATAAAGAATTCTCATCGTCTTATTCCGAAGAATTTTCTCAGTTTATTTGCGTAATATCCTTTTTTCATCTTCAACTTGTCGGACCAAGACATCCACGACGCAGAGTAATGATGTATCGTTCGTGTATTCCCGGTAATTTCCAGTTTGGAACTGAGGAACTCAACCGGGCAGAAATAGTCCCATGGATATACAGTGATACCACCGACGGTAGTCGGCACATCGCATCGTGAAAGTCCATGGCTTTTAAGAATATCCGTGACAATCTTCACAATCGTGATTTGCTCCATATGACCGTCGGGATATATATAGTGATGGCTCTCGTAAAAGTCCAGAATCTCGCGTATGACCGGATTCTTTGGCTCTACCGCGAAACCGAGTCCGACAGCCACGTTATGCATTTCTCCAACTTTGGCATTGGTGTTTTTTTCAAATGCCATAAAGGGTCCTTTGGCAAGGATATCGTCAATTGGCTTTATGAGCTCGACATCGGTATCGAAATAGACTCCACCATGCTCGTACAGAATCCGAAGCCGGGCATAATCACTCACATAAGCGTATTTGCCGACAGAATAAGCTTCCGCCGAAAATGGGATGCAATTGACATCATAATTATTCTCATCCCATCGTCGGACTTCATATTCGGGCATCAGGCGTCGCCACGAATCAATATATTTCTCATACTCTTTTGGGAGAGGGGCTCTTCCAAACCAGCAATAATGTATAATCTTTGGTATCATTTTAAAATTTACCTAATATCCATTTGAAATACCGTGTGTTGAGAATCATTGCCAGCACGCAGCACGATGCGATGTTCGCTATGATTACACCAAAGAAAAGTGCGACGGACACTATCGCAGACGTGCCGAACAATCCAGCCACAACACTCAGATAAATCCTGTAGAAAATGAAATGCGCAAGATAAATGACCAGCGAATTGCGGCCGAGATACTCAAGCACTCTATTGCTGTTGATTATCTTGCTGACATACAACAGGAAGAGTATTCCGCTTAGGGCCAACACAAGGACAACAGGAATCTGCCACAGCTCCACGCATACACGATTGGTGATATACGGGATTCCCCACCCTAAGATAAACACCACCACTAACAATGGGATATAACTTAGCCGGGCGCCTAACGGAATGTGTATTTTGCTTTTTTTTCAGCACGTCGCCTACCACCATAAATATGGTCACCATAAGAGCATGCTTATACGACCATATCTCCGGAATCCAAGGGAAACAATCGTACAACACCACTCCTGCGCAAAGCATCACAAATGAAATCACAAGCATGCTCTCGACTCGTTTCAATCTTACAAGCTTCCACACAGCCAACCGGGCCAAGAATAACGAAGGGATAAACCATTCGCCCGCGCATGTCAGCAGAAAACTCTTCACTGTGGTCTTCACAATCCATAGCGCGCTCTCACCCCATGAAATATATTCGACAATGGTTGAGCCATAGTTGATGACCACCGCCGGCAATATCAGAATCTTTATTCCTTGAACAAGAAATGGCATGAATCTTTTTTTGAAATCCGTGCAATACCCGGTCAGAAAAAAGAATGCCGGCATGAAAAACGACACCCACAAATCCTCTACTCTGTCAAGGGCATTCACCACAGAGTCCTGGATGCCGAAGCAGAGCCTGCACATTAATTCATAGTGGCCCCAGACCACCATGATGATAAGCAGCCCTTTGGCCACGTCAATATAATGCAATCGTTTCTTAGCCATTGATAAAATGATTGATGCAGGCAGATGGCCGTGCGTGGGACTGCCAATATTGACGACAACCAGTCTCAAGTTTTTTTTGCAGATCCACATCCATCACAATAGTTTTTATTGACTGATAGATAGATTCCTCGTCGGGGCTCGTGAAAAATATATTTTCTCCATGCACCATCGGGATCGGCAGTTCATTTTCAAACGGAGTGGAAAGAATTATCTTGCCGGCTGCCATATATTCCGGAAGCTTCCATCCATGACAACGATGAACAGCAGGTGTGTTGAAAACAAGCAACGAATTATTCAGCTGATACATGTACTGGTCGTACGGTATCTCACGCTCGAGAAGCACATCCGGAGGACAGCAATCGAAACTGCCGCCTTCATCCGGCACCATGCCTCCGGTGAATGATATCACATTCTCCGACTGAAGCCGGCGGCACGCACGTATAAATGCTATACGCGCATTATTCACCCACGGCTGATCATGCCAGTAGCGAGACACCATGAAAATATTCTTATTCCCTATGGTGCTTTTTCCAAAATTCCATTTTATTCCGGATCTTTTGTATAGCCATAGATAGGGACTAAGATAGCTGCCCAAACCTACGTCAAGACGAGAGTGACATTTTAGATAATTGAAGAGACAATGCAGCGTTGCAGTCCATTTGTTAGAACCCACACAACCTATCCCAAAGTTGGCTCCGACCGGTTTTATCTTGTCGCACCATTTTTCAGGCAGATAATCAGACCTGTAATTAACTTTTCCATAAACATCCGCCCATGCAAGGAAATCATGATAATACACTTTGTTTGAATCCGCAAAATCTATTACATATCTTACGTCATCTATGATAAAAGCAAGACAATGGGTATTGTGTGGATAACGAAGACTGTCAAATCCTTTGGAGGTCAGCTTTACACGTCCACTACCAAACACATCCCACAGCCCCTTGATATAGAAAGAACAATAATTGATGTTACATGCAGGGTCTACAAAAACTCTCATATCGCACTATCCTCCGATTATCCATTTCAGATGCTTGTGCCTGTCAAAAAACAGACACATCGCAAAGCAACACACAACGGATACAAACGCTCCGCACCAATTCATAGTTGAATACGCCAAGTTCGTCCGTCCATATAACTCACAGAATGCAAGATAAAACGGGACATGAAGAACCAAAAACAACATGGCATTTTGTCCCATAAAAAGCAATGGCTTAATTTGCAAGAACTTGCAGACCTTAAATATCCGATTCACCAGCATAATTCCGACAACAGCCGAAAGGATGGAAAGTAGATAATTGCCGTACAGCGCTTTATTCGACCATATATCTAATGCGGATGGATAAATAAAGAATATAATTACGAAAACAGCCGCGAGTGTATATAATGACTTATGTGAGCTGAAATCCATATCTTTGGTTTTGTATCCGAGCACATAAAACAGTGTGGCAAGGGCCATATTGCCGATATAATTGAAACGACCGGTATTTACCATATAATGATGGCCAAGACATATGACTAATGAAACAAGAACATAAATCCAGGTATTCCTGCCGTGATATCGGGCGGTAACTACCTTAACCACAAATAACGTCAATAAAAACCACACTGGAATATTCCACCACGGAGCACCAAACATACATATCTGCCCGACAAGACCGGGGAGGATGGAGAGATTAAAATGTCCGGTTTCAATCCGCTCACACATCAATGCCATAATCCCTCCGAACAGCGAACATGTGACAAACGGGACCATCAGCCTGCGACTCCATTTCACTATTGTACTTTTGTCTATTCTCTCGGGACGATGAAACATTCCGGATTTGAAGAAGAACCAACTTGTATTGAACATAAATATATGTCCGATTGTAAATGGAGCTCGCGTATTGATATTGAAGTGCTGGAATATCATTAAGATTATAAATAGTCCTGCTATTGCGTCCAGCGATAAATCGCGTTCCCGGCGGCTATGATTTTCCATGCAGTAGCATTTTTCCTTTTCAGGCATTGGATCTTCCCCCTAACACGGATTTATAGCATTCCAGCCTGGACTTAACAAATTGCTGATTGGAAAACTCTGATGCAATGTGTTTAATGGAATTGTCAACGAATTGCACACATTTCGCAGGGTTTATCTGCAACTCATATACATATCGCGAAAAGACAGCGGCATCATCTGTTATGTATCCATGAACACCGTTCTCCAACTTTAAACCTTCAGCACCAACCTTGCATGACACAAATGGCACTCCCGAGTTTATAGCATCCAAAATCTTCATTCTCAGACCGGAACCTTCACGTATTGGAACGATTACAATTCTGTTTCTAATATTTTCATAAAGATTGTCCACAAACCCCAGAAACACGATATTGCTATGCCTGGAACTTATTAATTCAATAGTTTTTTCATGCCATCTGCCAACAACATACAAATGTGTCGATGGTCTGTTGTGCAAAACCTGTGGCCACACATTTTCAAGAAACCATAACAACCCATTTTTATTAGGGATGTGTGACTCGGGACCGATGAAAACCAAATCACCGGTTCCATTATATTGTTTTGGTGAAAACTGCAATGGTGAAACCTGAGCAAATGACGGGTAGATCGGGACACTGACGCCCGCATTCATAAGGCGCACCTTATCATCCTCAGACAGTGTGATGATTGCATCATAACTATTCAAGGCAATAATCTCTCGATTCTTTTTAATTGAGTATATCAGCCAATCGTCGACGGTTCTGTTTTTCGGCAGCCTCGGCAAGTCTGCTATATGCATTATTTCATGATGAACAAAAACTGACTTGCAATTGCCAATCACACCTTGTCGCCCGAAAATCCAGTCGATAAATTCGAATTGCACTATATCTATACCTTGCCGTTCTATATAGCTATTCAGCTCTTTATAAAAATCGAATCGCTCGGGCAAATTAAATGACACATCCAAAAATCTTCTTTTATCTGCTTGCGGTACTCTGCCTATTCTAAAAATAAAATTACACAGACGCTTTGAAATACCCAGGGCTACGTCAAATCGTTCTCTTTTCCTTATATATGGATATATATGCGCATCTTTCAGAACAGTTCGGAGAACATCTATTTCGTTTATATCTCTGCAAATAACAAATAAATGCAGCTCCACTTCATCTTGAATTTGCTTATACGCATTGAAAATAGCCTGTTCCCCACCCGACTTGGGCGGATAGCAATTGCCTGTAACGCATAATAATTTAATCTTTCCCATCAGATATTATCGATTCTGCATAATGTTCCTTTTCAGGCGTCCGCTCATTCAGCATAAAGAATACATCAATCCCAAGTTTTTTTCTTGCATCCTCGTCGCCCATATCGCCATATCCGCGGGCTTGCTTGACCTTTATCCACTCGCCGATTGTCTTTGTGTAGTAATGGCGGAAATATGCCACATCAAAATTATAAGGATTGTAGGGAGAACGCACATCACATTCCTTGCCCGTCGCATCACAACAACGATAGAAGCACCAGGGCGTGTGGGTGATATATCTCCAGTCAATATGTTTCAGACCGCCTCTGACAATGCTCTTTATGTGGTTGTTTTCCGGAAAATCCTTAAACCGGCGAATGTCATAGGGCAACGGTTCTGCAAACCGTTCCAAACAGCCTCTGCCGTCCGAGTCAAGCATGCCGTTGTCGCCATAACACATCCAGTTTAAATGAATTATTTGAAATTTTTCATAGCGACAGTCTGCAAGGAACGCCTTGACACTGCGATGGGTTTTAAGCGTAAGAAACTCGTCGATATCAAAAACCGCTATCCAATCGTATTTATCTCTGTTCTTGACATAGCAATCATGATAGGCTTCTTCCTGGCAACATTTCCGGCCACGGAAATCCACGATTTCACATTTCCGGGAATTTATGTAGTCCTGTATCACATCCTCGAAACGCTCCCCTTCCGGGTCATTATTATCGTAGATAAAAATCTTGTCGAATCCTATATTAATGTGGTATTCCACCCATTCCCGGATGTAACTGTTCTCACATTTCCCCATGCAGCACAGCGCAATCCGCCCCGTGCTGTTGTATTTGATATTTATACGGGAAACTATTGTCTGATATATATTCCAGATTCTGGTTATCGGTTTCATTTGAATATATCGTAGTATTTGTTTCTAAAAAGCGGTATACATGCGCCGCTCAGCGCGCATGCTGCTATGGCAGACAAAAATATGGCAAACCATCATAAATACAATCCATATAATGGACGAAATAGCAAAAATCCTATTATTAAATTTTGACTTTATAATATATTGTTTCATAAAGAAACCAAATGCATAAAATGGCAAACAGATGGAAGCGATAATCAGCATAATCCCAATGGCTTTTGCCTGGTCGATATGAATAATCCTATTACTCATAAATGTTGGAAATTGCAGATCTAACCTTGTTGCGCCATGTTGTCCAGTTCAGTTTTTCCAAATATGTACGTCTCGCGGTTTTACTCATTTCGGAAATCACGTCTGTTTTCCGGCACCATTCTATCTTGTCGGCAAAATCCATTCCATTGGCTGATAGAGGAAGCATATAACCGTTGTGACCGTTCCGCACATAGTTTGCCGTCCCCCCGGTGTCGTAGACAAAACAGGGAAGGCCGAACGCGTTAGCCTCACAAAGTGCTATGCTCGAACATTCCGCACGGCTTGGAAAGAGGAAGATATCCTGCTGCGACATTATTTCAATCAGCCTACGGTATTCATCGGGATTGTTTTTGTTAAGGAAACCGTGATTATAGACCCATGGCTGATTCTCCGTGCCTTCCGGCAGCTCACGCATGCCGGTGATGTGAAACTCTATATCATGTCCTCGTCTTATCAGCTCCTTGCAGCAATCGAACGCCACTTCGCCTCCCTTACGCACCCAATTGACACCACTCCAATAAATCCGCAGCGGTTTTGACGGATTGTAGTCATGGATAATCTCAGGAATATCAACGTCGTCCATATTTGCACCAAACTCCACGACTGCTATTTTATCAGTCGCCACACCGCAATGTTTGACGGCCTCATTTTTGCACCAGGCGCTCGAGGCGATTATGAGATCGGCCCGCCGAAAGGCCCGCTTTGTCAATATTGCTGCCTCCAGGCGGTTTTGCCGGGTGAGATTTGAAAACTCGGTATAATATTCGAACAGGGATTGAACCGGCGCATCGACCAAATGAACGATTTTCTGTTTTACATGTGAAGGCAACGCAGAAACAATACACATATCGGTCGGGACGAAAATTATGTCGTAACCGGAATAGTCTATTTTAGCAAGCACCCGGCGCATCATGCGCGCCGTATAGAAGGATTCGTCAAAACGTACATTCTTCTTCAGATGTTCCGCTATCCAACACCAATATCTTACCCACAGCTTGTCAACCACATCCTGCTTGATGTCGTTGAGCGCACAGAGATAGTCCACGGTATAACCGGCAGCTTCCAACGCGTGGAGTGAATAGTAGACAGTGCCGGACCACTCCCTCTTGTCGTGTCTGTCCTTAGCGGTTGAAATATACAATATCTTTTTGTCAGACATCAGAATCGGCGCTATTTATTCTTATTGATGATTCCTAATCCAAAATTCCAGATCAACCGTCGGGGAGCATCAAGAATTATGCTGGCCGAATATATGCACAGCAGGAAAGCCCCCATCCTGACAAGGCAGTCAATGCCATCGGAAGAGAGAAATATCTCCTTGCATGTTTCACAGAACCAATCGAGAATTTCCGGATAAATGTGCAGCAGATACACGGCAAAAGTGGAACGGGCAATGTAATTGATAATTCCGGACGTGCTTATTCTCAGTTTGCTGAACCAGACCACCAATCCCAAAGCGCCAAGCACCACAAACGGATTGTCGTAGCTGTTGCATATCAGCGGCAGATCAAATCTTATGACGGCAATGGTCAGCACAGTATTCAACACTGTGCATGCGATGAACAACCATCCGCCGTGACCGAACTCTATATATTTTCTTGCATATCGTCCCAAAAGATATATTCCGACCATCGACAGTGCACTGTATCCCCGTCCTATCTCCTGCGACCAATCGATATAACCATAAATGAACAACATTATGAAGTATGACAAAAGAACAGCCTTGAATTCCTTCTTAGTGGCATACTCACAGAATTTGTTCAGCACCGGCGAAAGAAGATACAGGATAACATAGCTTATGACAAACCAGCCGGATTTATGAAGCAATATTATCTGATAAAGTCTGCCGACGGTGAACTGCTCAACACCTGAGACAGTTAAAGCCCCCAGTATGATTATACCAAAGTAATACACCTGAAAGAGCAGATATGACAGACTTCTCACACTTGCTTTTATGGAAAACCAACCGGAAATCAATATGAAGATATTGACTCCATATAATGAGACCGTCTGTATGAACAGTCGTGTTACGGAAGGAATAAAGTCGTCACTGATTGCTTGTGCCGATGGCGCACCAATACTCATGAAATTGGCATGCACACAAAGCACAAAAAACATCGCAATCATGCGCAGTATCTCAAAGTTGCTTTTACGCGGGCCGCTTGCTATTGATTGAATTGCCATAATCAGATATTGTTTAAATCAACACATATATTGAATATATGATGCTCTTTCCCTCCCAACGCATACTTATACGATTCATTCCCACGCGTGAAATCGATATAATCATACCTGTCGGATTCTATTACCTCCTCTATGAAGTTGAACAGCAGCAGTATTCCCGGCGAATATCTGGTGTACGCCGGATTTGTGCTCACACCCATGAGAACAATACTCCTGCCATTCGGCGACACACCATAGTTGAACGACGCACAAAGCTGTCCTTCCGGAGTCTTGGCTGTCATGAACTTTGAATTGACATCATGGGAATAAGGTGCATACTCAGCGAATTTATACCAACCGCGGCCGAGAATTCTCGTAGATATGAAATTGATGATTTTCCATTTCAATGTCTTGCCTTCCCATTCATTCTTCTTGGCCACTCTAACGCTGCGATAAGCCTTGAATTCTTCAATATCGGCATTATGGTCATCCGACTCATAGACCAACGATTTGCCGTCACGAGCCAATCGATTGTTGGCCGTTCTTATATTTTGACGGGACTGTTTTGATAACGTCTTCTTGTAGTCATCAAATGACAAACCTTCGACGGTCAGCCCTACACACACTTGCGGCGTGCAGTATTCAAGCTTACATTCCGCCGACAAGTACGTGTACATTTCAGTGGATTCGGGCAAGTTGTCAAAATAGAAATCGGATTGCCCGTATCGGTGTCTTAACTCACTGAATAAACAACGAACCGCTTCTGCGTCAAAGTCTTTATAAATGAAGTTGAGATAGTCGGACCATCCTCCGCGCCCAAAAAGATAGAACCCTTTACGATTATATTTACCAAAAGTCTTCGTTACCACCCATAAAGGAGCGATCAGCACAGTCTTGCCACGTTTCTCAACTGCGGCAAACACTATTTCAAATCTTTTGTCGCGGATATTCTTATTGAGATTCCACAACATCTCATACCATGCGAATGTCTGGAAGTAAGTCATATCCATTCCCGACTCCAATTCAAGCCATGAATCTTCAAGCAACTTGAAATCAGACATCGGATAATATTTCAGTATATAATCATTCATATTTTGAGATTTATTTCTTCAATCCCATGATAGTTCTGGCTTTATCTGCTATTCTGACTGCCGGGAATGCACGGTCGCGCTTTGCATCTGCAGCCATTATTACAGCCCCTCTGAATTCTGCGTAATTTAATTGATGACCGCCTTGACGATAAAAATTCTCAGATGAAGGCAGAATGTGCTTCTTGAATATTTTTTCTTCATAATATTCAGGTGTCATCCGCACAACCTCCATCACATTGACTTGACCGCCGTATGTACGACTGCAGTCCTGGGTGGGACGATACAGCCTGCCATTGCATGCAATCAAAGACCCGGCATTGCGGCCATACTCACTGTCATGGCATATAGGAGACGAAGGATGCGGCCGATACGGTCCCTTAAGAGAATCTGAAATGTAAAGCTGTAACTCATATCCTTTTGAATCCAATATGGATGTGAAAAGATAATATATGCCATTATCTTTATACAACACATTATCCGCAAAGTCGAAGATTATACCATCTTCTTTCCTCTGTCGTTTCATCAACACGCTGTCAAGCTCAAATTTAGATAAATCTTTACTTACAGCCTTATAGAGTCTGATTTCACCGACCCATCCGGTCTCCGGAATCATATACACCTCATTTTCATCCTCAAACACATAAGGAAACGAGAAGTGCATGCTGTCGTCGTCGGAAATCTGAACAGGCTCAGTCCAGGTCGTGAGGTCATCCGTAGACACCATCATCAGTCTTCCACCGGGACGCCTGAATGTCGTCTCTTCATAGAAAAGGAACAGTCGGTCGTTATAAACAAACAAAAATGGATCGGCATTGATAACCTTAGGGTCCTTGATGTCGAACGGAGAACCGGCATCCTGTCTTTTTATAGTTTTTCGGCCGGACGTCATGTCAAGTTTGCTCTCCACTATAGAGACATCAATGCCAAAACACTCGTATTTATTGAAAATATCGCCCATAAGATGAATTATATTTTTTCTTTCTGTTTAATTCCCAAAGACATAAGAATTGACATAATGATTTTTTTTGATCAACACGTCAAACATCATGCAGGCATGCGCTATCAGCACTGAAGCAAATATTAATACCGGAATTTCAATAATCGACAATCCCACATATCTTCCCATCCAGTCAAGAAGATGAGTCGCTTCCACTCCATAAAGGATGAAATAATGAAACAAATATATGGGCAGCGTATTCTTTCCAAGGAGCCTCAGATAGCTTGCTGATTTTGAGTTGTTGCTCCAATACTCCTTTGTCGCGATAAAGACAGTTATGACTGCGACCACCCCGGACACCACGCATGGCATCAATATGTTCCAGACGTTTTTTCCCGTGGCTGTCTGTGCGGGGCATGATGCTGTCCGACTTAGTCATTAAATATATCATCAATGTTTACACGCGGATAAGCCTCAAGCATTCCGCCACGTGTAGCATTATATATTTTCACTCCTAATTTATCAGCCCTCTTCTTGGCACATTCGTGGTCCTTGATCATTGACCACCCTATATAATCGGCCGATTCTGCCAATTTATCATCATCCTTATACCCTGTCACGGCTGAGTGCGTGGCCGCACCCTTATAGTTGCAATCACAGCCCAATAGATAGATTTCTTTAAAACCCATGTAGAAGCATATCTGCAATATGACATTGGTGACATTGCCTCCCATGAACACTTTTTTAGAGATATCGGAGCTCATGCGCTTCTTTCTCCACGGGCGCGGAATCACCCGGCGTGTCTCCGCATCCATGACAAGACTCACCCACACAGGGAGGGGATACACATTATTTCCTTCCCATTCAATATCCTTATGGTTATAGAAGGCAGCCTTAAACTCTCCGGCATCAAGTTCCGGCTCTATACGTCTGAACACGGTTCCGTCGGCAATGGCATAATAATCCGGTCGCCAGTCAGTTTTATCGAAGAGCTTAATGCCGGAGTTACATGTCCAGCAAATCTCGCCTTTCAGTTTGTTTACATCTTCTATTGTCAGGCTGGGCCCTGTAGCGACGATAAAGCAACGTTGTCCTTTATGGATGTTTCTGAACTTCTTCAGTTGCTTGAATTCGGGATTTGCCGGCACGGTTCCATATATGTACCTCAATATATCAACTCCCTGATATCGCAACGTGTTGAATGCCTTGCGATATGGACGACTTTTATCCTTGATTGATTGTAAGATTCCCATTATTTATTATTTCCTATAGCCAAGATACTGAGAATGTCGTCCGGGCTCTGCGCCAGCCCGAGAAACATGGGCTCATTGAATCTATCTGTTTCACGGAACCCGAATCCCCAGGAAACGCCTATGAATTTCACACCTACTTCTTTGGCGCCATTATAGTCGTGGAACGTATCTCCAATCATCACAGTCCCGGATTTATCAACATGCATCTCAGCAATACACAACTCAATGATGTCGCGTTTTGTCAGTCTATTGAAATTGTCTGCGCCATGTATTACATTGAAATATTGCGACAATCCGAAGGAATCAAGAATGGTTTTAGCATAATCTTCTCGTTTATAGGTAGCTACAGCCGTGTTGACACCCAGGGATTTCAACTGTTGCAGCACATCCGATAGTCCGGGATATACCGAGGCCTTTAAAAGCGCTTTCTCCTTGTAGTAGTTACGGAATATATTTGCTCCTTCCTGGGCCTGGCCCTCAGAGAAACCACAGTACGATTTCAAGGAATTCTGGATTGGAGGTCCTATAAATCTGTCTATTACATCGGTTTTATTCTCTAAGTCAATCCCAAATTGGCTTAGCGTGTGCACTACACTCTCTTTGATACCCTCGCTTGTGTCGAGCAAACAGCCGTCAAGGTCAAAAATTATAGCAGAATAATTATTCAAGCACATAATGTGTCGGCGTGAGAAATGTAATTTCAATACTCTTGGCGAGCTCTTGCAGCTCAGAAGACATGTGCTCGTTGAATTCCACACTTTTCACGTTATTGAACGACATGGATTCTTGATAATAATTGGTAGTATTATCATCAAAGCCATCAAATCCTACAAGGAAAACTTTCTTGCCACCCATACGGACGAGAGCATTCAGAAACAGCAGCAGAGAATTGTCTCTGTTGTACTCATTCTTGCCGACCAACGAGGCGTAATTCAGCGAAATGTGAACATTATCACCGATTGGAGAGATGTTGGATGTGATAATGATATTGTCAACTGTTCTCTTATCTTTGCACTCGTCTATTACCTGAGCATAGCGTTTGGCATTGCTGACAAATATGAAATCGGGCTGAATATGGCCGGGTCTGAAGTTCAGACAGACGACCATGTCATCAGGACAAATGCCGTTTACATCCCATTTCGATGTTGATTGACCGGGGCCCACCAATATTATTCTGCCCGTGTTTTTTGTCACTAATGCCTCTTTTAAGATATTATAGGCATTCGTATCGTCAATCTCGTTGTTTTGAAATTCGTAGTAGGCGTTTTCAATCCATTCGCCATCATACAACAGCTTCTTTTCTGCCGGTATCGCAGACAGGATTTTGTCGACCGAGGAGATTGACAGCGTCTTCTTGTCAAGAAGATACTGGACATACGAGGGATGGCACTTCTGCATTGATGAAATGTAGAAATCCAACTTGTAGCCCCAATATTTTTTCAGATATATCGGAAGAATACTCGTATCAATAATCTCAAGAATCTGACTTAGATCATAATTCTTTCCGAAATTGAAATTCAGCTGCATCGAAAGCAGTTCTGTCGGACAGTTTCCCGCGCTCTTGCCCATACCGTACACTGTCGTGTCGGCACAAAGAGAGCGCACCGTATCCTTTTCCAGAAACTTTATAGTATTGCTGAAGCCCAACTGGAAATTGTTGTGTTCATGATATCCCATCAGTATGTCGGGATCAAGATTGTTGTCGATAAGATAGAAATATCTCGCCATCGACTTGTTGTCCAGAAGACCGTATGTGTCCACTATGGAAAAGGCATAAGGCTTGATTTTATTAATCCTTTCCACATATTCAAGCATTTCCCGGTCAGAGTATGCTGTGATGGAGATGGCCTGGATGAACAACTTGTATCCTTTCTCCTTGATTTTCTCGCAAAACGGAAGGGCCTGGTCTATTTTTTCTTTCTTAAATATGACTCTGATTCCGTCAATGAACGACTCTTCGGCCGGAGAGATATTTTCTATCCCGCAGGTGCCAAAGTCAATCATTGCTACAGGAATAGCATGTTTCTTTTCAACTCCGGCAAACACTTTATCCAGCGATTTGGTGTCCGGAAATATCGAACGATTTATGTCGAACGCCCTTCTTTCGTCAAGAAAGCCAACTTCGATATAGTCAACCCCCGAATCGTCCAGTCGACGATAGATACTTTGGATTACGTCATGACCGAAATGCCAGTCGTTGACATAGCCGCCATCTCTGAGTGTGCAGTCTAAGATAGTTACCCGGTTATTCATCTTTAATAATCTCTTTCGACATTATCTCTTTCACTTTTTCTAAATCTCTTGGCGTATCGACAGACAGGGACACCGAATCGACCAAGCGGTATTTCACATGAATCTTGTTTTCAAGAAAACGCTGGAGTGTGACATCCTCGATAGTCTCCAGAAATCCTTTTGGAGTGGACACAAAGAAGTCCAGAGCCTTCTTGTTGTAGCACTCCACCCCTACGACTTTCTTATACTTGAACAGGATGGTTTTATATGGAAACGGAACCGCCGCACGACTAAGCAGTATGCATTCATCCTTATCATTGGTCACAATCTTGATGTTGGCCGGGTCAATCACCTCTGCCGGGTCCGTCATATACCGACACAATCCGCCGACATAGGCCTCTTCACTAATGCTATCCGGAAGCACCGCACGTACGACTGCATCCTGAATCAAAGGCTCATCACCGCAGACTACGACGTAATAATCCGCCTCCACCTTCTCGCTCACCTCATGAATGCGGTGTACATGAGTCGTGTGCGAATCACTTGTCATTATACACTTGATATCATAAGAGTCACAAACCTTCTTTATCTTATCGTCATCAGTGGCCACAATGACCTCCGAGAATTCGGCGATTTTTGAGATTCTATTATACACCCACCAGATCATAGGTTTCCCAAAGATGTCGGCAAGCGGCTTCCCGGGAAAGCGGGATGATTTATAACGGGCAGGAATTACAGCTATAATTTTCATGCCTTTGCAAGTTTAAATTTACTTATGATTCGGTTGAATTTCGTGATTACCATTTCTTTGGCCGGTTTATTCATGCCTAAAAACCAGATGATTGTGAAAGTACACACCTCAGACAGTGCGCACACCGTCAGGAAACGACCAAGTCCCGGATCCATAATCTGCTGAACCACAAACGGGACTATAGCCGAAAGTATGATCAATCCGGCGTTTTTAAGAAATATTTCCGTGAAGAACTTCCAGCCCGGGAATTCCGTGTACTTCGACAAAAGTATCATGTTGATGATAAATGATATCAACGGGGGTATGTTGCCGACCCAATATGCCACAAGGGGGCTGTCAAAATATTTCAGCGCAATATAGAAGAGGGGAATCGACAACAGGTAAGCCGGAACCGAGTACATATTGTTCTCTTTCACACGTCCGATAGCCTCAAGACCGCTTTCCACCATCGTGTTGCTTCGATATATGATACTGCACAACAATGTGATCTTGACAAATGAGCAGGTATACGGCGGCACTTCATTCCCAAGCCATAAGCCTATGACGTAGTCAATCTCGAGCAGACATGGCACTACGATGAGAGCAAGCAAAAAAAGTGTATACTGTGTGACATTGAATATCAGACGGACAAAACGCCCCATATCGCCGGCACCATAGAATTTCACAAGCTGAGGTTGAGCCGCTGCAAGAAAGCCGGTGACAAACTGAGATATTACGGTGTTCACAGTCTGCGCCAAGCCACGCGCCGCATTCATCACGGTATTGAAGAATAGATTCAGGATTATAGCCACTCCCTGGCTGTTGACAACTGTGATCACATGACCCAGCACTCCCCATCCCGAAAACCGGAGCATCTCTTTCATCAACGGCCTGTCCACTCTGAAAGACCATCGGCATTCCGGGAACTGCTTGTTGCAATAGACTCTATAAATCAGCAGACCGATAAGTATTACCGCGAGTTGCAGACCGGAATACAGAATGAGTTTATCTCCCGGCACATATATCAGCAAGTATATCACCACCAGTTTTGCAACCACATCAAAGATACTCATGGCTGCATACACCGTAAACCTTTCGTGGGCTGTTACGGCGGCCGTATACGGTGTCTGAATGATGTTGAAGAAAACACCTGTCACTGCAAACTGAAACACCCAGTTGGCAGCATACATTCTTGTCGGCTCAATATTCAATTTGGCATGAAGAAACCACAATCCGACCGACTCAAGAGCCAAAACCACGACCACGGCTATGAACAGATGCAAAACCAGTGCCGTCGAAAATGTGACTTGAAGTTTCGACTCGTCTCCTTTTCCAATATATAAAGCGAGAAAACGACGGGTGCCGGAGCTAAGAATACTGTTTAACACAGCAAAACTCACCACAAAACCTCCTACAAGATTATTTACACCATAGTCCGACGCGCCAAGCTTGTCAAGCACCACGCGGGTGGTGATAAAACTCAGAGCCATTATGGTAAGTTGTCTGATATACAGGTAGACAGTGTTTTTTGCTATTCTTTTATTGCTTTCTTCCATTATAGTATTATCATATGTTTTCAATCAGAAATTCTCTTGAGCCCGATTGCTCTTCGTTGAAAACGTGTTTGATTCTATCATACGCCGGAGCTATCATCTCAAGGGTTTCGTAAGACTGTGTCAGCTGTATGTCAAGGAGATTCTCCTCAAGTCCGAATCGACTAAGAAGGTCAACTATGCGCGAGCCCCGGTCGCTCCACGGAGAGATATATGTGAAGAAGCGCTTCGCCTGTAGTATAATTGAAAAAACAGTACAATGAAATGAATCGGTAATGACCATATCCGCATTAGCGATATATCCGAGCCATTGTTGTGCAGTAGCATCGGTGACGGCAATATACCCTTCCGGAGCCGGTTGTTCCACACCAAGCACCACGAGTTTTTTACCACTTTCTTCAGAGAGACCGAGCGCATAGTCGACAATATGCTTTTCATATCCAAGAGTGAATACTAAGATATAGTCATCAATCCCGGGTTTGACTGCCATTTCCTTCCAAGAATCACGGTCAAGCAGGAATGTCGGGTCTGCAACGCATGCGACATCTTTTCCGGTCAGTTGTTCAAGAAATTTCTGTGCAGTAGCCTCTCTGACTGAAATAGTGTCATAGCATGAAAGCCATTTCTTGAATTTACGTTTCTCACTCTTGGTAAGTTTTTCTATCCCAATGCTTGACGCGTATGAAATCTTCCTGCCCGATTTAACGAAAGTAAGAAAATAAGGCTCGATACAATAAGATTGCGTCGGATTCCACACCTGATCACTTCCTGTGATATAAGTATCATACTGCGGAGGGTTGGAATATAATTCATCAATGCCTCTGAACGGACGAGACAAACGAATTGCTCCATTGATGGATGAGAACAGGCCTAACGTGCCATGAAAATCGGTGTTGCATGTTTCTGCCTTCTCTCCCCTGCCGATTAAGCGCTTTATATAAGTTTTGAAAATGCGCTTCATCTTTCGGAATCCGTTTTCAAACCTATGTGTGAAAGGCGTGAATCGCTTGCTCTCAATATAATCGGCATGTGCCGGACGATGGAGATCTATGATTTCAACATCATGTCCGCATTGGCGGAGATATTCATACAGAGCGAACGACTGCAGACAAGCCCCATAGTTCGGCGAATTGTGTATGGTAATAATCCCTATGCGCTTCATCTTGCTTTCAGTACATTAAATATTTTTCTTGCTACACGTCGCGGCAGGCCTTTTAAAAAAGCTACGCGTTCACGATTATCCCTAAGGGCGAGCACCTTATCGATTGTAGCTTCAAAATCTCCGTTATATTTTACAATATACTTTTCAAAATCAAATCGCTCACGAGGTTTTGGAGTCGGACGCTGGAGCTGAAGATCACCTTTTATGGGCTCTTCAATCGGACGAGGATGTATTTCAATCAATCCTTTTTGAGCCAGTTGGCTGACCAACACTTCTCCTTTTGGGGTATTTGCCAGAATCATTGACACATTTTCATCCGAAAAACTGCAGGTTTTCAATTGCCCGAGTCCATGATAGTCTCCGATTGTTAAATCAGAGCATCGTTCTCTACGCGCATAATGGCAGTGATAACAATTCTCTCTGTAGGAATACGACCGATGGAATGCGAGATTGTATTTCTCTCCGTCAACGGATCTCTTGCTGTATAAAATATCTCCGTCTCTGCCATAGAGAGTGAAGAAATAGTTGGCAGTGCCTTTCTCCGGTGCTCTGAAAGACAGACCATATGCATCAATCTTCAACTGCGACTCAAGCGATTTGATATGCTGGCGTAAATAACTGTTTGGAGTGACACCATGACACACCAGGTCGACATACACCACATTGTCATGATCGCCAAGGTATTTGCGGTAACCTGCAATTTGACATGGAAGTCCGACGACCGCAACAAATCTTCCCTCTTTGAGTGCCCGGCGAAGGAATGGGTAGATGTCCTGTGAATCACTGAAAGAATACTTCGAATTCCTCACAGCATCTATATTCTTCGCATTGCAAGGTTCTATCTTTACCTTAAAATCATCATCCAGAGCCGCACCAATCGAGAAACCGGCCACACTCTCCACATATTTATTTATGGCAGAAGCAATGCCACCCGATGCCGCGGTGCGGCGAATCTCATGGTCAGTAGACCAGGCTGCATACGCAGCGCGAGGCATGTTGTATGCAGGTGCGTTCAGTGCAGGACAGATTCTTTCACATGCCTTGCACTCAATACACTGAGAACTATCCACCCGGGGCATGACAACGCCCGTTGCATCTTCCTCCATGGATATGCAACGCTTTGGGCATGCCTGCTTGCAAGCACTGCAGCCGGTGCAATCAATTATTTTTGCTAACTGAGGCAAATCGTCTACCTAACAATACGAATGAGAACAATCTCGATGTTGCTATTACCTTTTCTATCAGAATACATACATAGCAGACTGTCAGAGATGCAACTGTCACAAGTATAAAAAACGCAATCAGATTGTGCGAATCGTATAAATACGTTCCGGGAATGTGCAGATCTATATATCGGAAAAGGAAAAACTGTATCATATATATTGCCAAAGTGTGCCGCCCTATCTGCGCCAGCATCGACATAATGCCTTTAATACAAGGACCGTTGCACATATCGTATGCAATGAACATCGCATATATCAGCAAGATGAGACACACTCTCAGAACAAATGTCGCTACACTCCCCGTACTACAGTTCCACCACATGTAGCCGACAATAGACAAAATCAACAATGATGTTGTCCATACAGAAGTATGACGCATAATGTTTTCACCGATAAGAAATCGTCCGACCAATATTCCGAGGAAGAAATATGGCATATATTCGATGACTTGGTAATAGTCTATCATGCAGTTTATATCCACTGGAATAAACCGGGTGCAGAACCGGAAAAACACCCACGTCAAAGCAAACAGCGCGATAGTTTCAATAAGAACATTCTTTTTAGGGACGTGATTCAGCACTATGTCACACAGATAATTTATCAGACACAGCTGAAAAAGCACCGGAAGATACCAGTATCCGAATTTGAAATAATTTGAAAGGAATTCCGTATAGGTTAGCCCCTCTGAAAACAGTTATCAGCGCTCCCCAGACGAAAAACGGGATAAGAAGAGCGGTAGCTTTCTTTTTAATCGCATTTATCCGCACGCCTGCCCCTCCGGCTGGAATCTGCTTTAACACCAGACCATTGAGAAAGAAAAACAATGGCATATTGACAAGCACGATGTGTCGTACAAATGAATTGTCATAATTAAGTGCACAGAAAATGATAATATGTCCTGCCACAACCATCAGCATCGACAACCCTTTGAGACTGTCGACATAGCCTATACGTTTCATATTATAGCTTCCCATCTGCTTATAGTCTTGTCAATTTTGAATCTGTGAGCCGACTCAAGCGCGTTACGCTGCATCGTTCTCAATCTACAAGGCTCAGTAAGGAGCGTTTTCATATGACGCACAAACGAACTTAAGTTTCCGTTTGGCGTCAGACAACCGTTATAGCCATTGTCGATGATATCGGCATATACGGCGGAAGAATTCATCACCACCGGGACCGCCCCGTTCTGGAGTGCCTCCGTCAACGCAAGTCCCCATCCTTCAGCACTGGAAGCAAGCATTAAAACAGAGGCTTCTTTATAGAATGGAAACGGGTCCTGCCTTCCGTAAAACACAACGTTATCCAGACTATTCTTTTCCACATAATGTCTATAACGTTCAAGATCCGGCCCCTCACCCACAATCTTGAGCGTCCATCCTCGTGTCACACCTCTGTTCTTCAACACCTTCCAGGCCTTAAGAACTATGGATATACGCTTATGGTACTCCGACATCCGGGCACACACCAGCACGGTTTTCTTTTTCGTGTCAAGAGTGTCCTCACTCGCTATGACAGGAAACGTCAGCGGATTGTTTATCGCGGTTATCTTATGGTAATTCTTCCGCTTCATCACTTTATCCATATAAGGCTTGTGACGCTCTGAAAGAATCACGAAAACATCCGAATTGTCGTAAATATAATTGTAGACATCACCTTCCAGTTTCTCTTTCCTCTGCCTATAGTAAACCGACAGGACCGTATGCTTGACTATGTCCATTCTGCTACGCAACGACAGATGTTCCTGCGACTTCAGAAGTTGCTTATACGACGGATTACACGGATCAAAATGCAGGCACGAAATAATTTTGCCACCTTCATCGTGCCAGCGGCGTCCGCCACGGTCAAGGAAATCGCTGAGAAGCCACGTTGAGTATGCAATCTGATTGACAACCACATCCACCCTGTTATCTCTGAGGAAGGAGTAGAGGTCGGCAACATCTTTACCTTCATGCATCATTTGTTCCGATCCCTCCTTGAACTCAAGAATCCCCATGCATTTGTGTCCGCGCTCCGACAGCCCGCCGACCACGAGCGACGTTATTCGCTCTGTGCCTCCGGCCTCTGGAATGAGGGGCATATTGTATATCCAGAGTATTGTCATCTTTCAAGAATCCTTTTACCCCTGGCACCTGCCAGCAAGACACAATTGATTGCCGCCAGAATTAGATACGACAGCCCCCTCATCCATGCACCTCCGATATACCCGCCATGATTTGTCACAACCCGCATCAACAATACAATCGCAATGCTGCCGACCAATGTCGTTATGAGATAATGATATTTATGATTGCACACAATCGAAATATCATTGAACAAATAATACACCGTAGATGTAATCGCAGCAAGTGAAATAATGCGGGCATAAGGCACCGCTTCCACATACCGTCCGGCCGTAAGAACACCCACCACAAAAGGAGCAATCAATATCATAATCGCAACTACAGCAGCTACCACTCCGAACTCAAGCAGAAAATATGCCATCAACCGACGGGTATTTCCCTCGGCGGCATTTTGAATAATATCCGGGTGAAAGACACTGTTGACCACAATGGCAAATCCCATTATATATCCGGCTATAGACGTTCCCACCACATAGATGCCATATTCCCTCGTGTCGCCGAGACTCTCAAGATATGTCGTTGTAAATCCTGTTGTAAAATACTCCATCATGGCCCCGGCGACAAGCGGGGCACAGAAGCCCATCAGCACCAGATACTTCTTAACCGGCACTTTTACTTTGAGCGTATCAGATGATATCAACATTATGAATATAAAAAACAACAGCGACACCGCAAACGGAGCCATGAGCTTTCCTAACGCGCCAAGTTTCAAGACCACAACTAAAAGCAATGTCATGGCTGCCCCGATCAAGGAGGAAATTACGGTGTATCCGAACACCACATCAGCCTTACGCTCGATTCGGCCCCTGGCCAGCTTTAGCGAATAGATTCCGCCAAGGGGCAAAGTGAAAACCGACAGAGCAAGATATGGCATCACCGGTATATTCTTTTCAATTCCGAAAAGATGCATATACGCGTACAGACCGCCGAAACAGACCACTGCGAGTATCAAGGAAATATATATGAGTCCTTTGAATACCAACGCATATAATTCATCGCGTTCAGTTTCATTCACCTTAAAGTATTCTTTAGTATAGTATCCTATGAAATAAAAACCTATAAGCGGTGAAATCAGCGAATTAAACGAAAGATAATACCCGCTGACAGCATAATCCTCAGGCGACATATTGAGAGCAATCAGCGGATTAATAATAATACTTATCAGCATCGGAATCAAAGAGGCACCCATATACACCATGAAATTACGCGTATATTGAACTGCCTTAACTTTAAACTCCACCATTTAAATGCGATTTTATTCGTTTTACGTTAATCGCAACCTTAGGCGACAGAAAAAACTTCAGCCACGTCGGCACTTCACAGGTCTCATTGTTCCCTTTCTCGACCGAAAGCCTGTAAAAAGTAAGATACAGTAGTGTATGAACCAGTCTGTCCCTAAAAGAAATATTGCTTTTAAGCCTTTCAAGATGATAAAACATGAATCCGCGGGGATTGTAAACCATCAGACTACCGTACATCAGGCTGAGTCCATCGGGCTGATACTCGCATGTGGTAAGTATATTGTTGGTAGCGATAAAGTTATAGCCCTCAAATTTGTCATACACCACATTCTCCGGCATATACTTTTCACCTGTTATCACAGGAAACTCATACTTCCGTGCGATCTCCGTCTTAAATATTATAGAATACTCGCCTCTGTAGTCTTTGCTCTGCATATCCGGAAGCATCAGCATCTTGGTCTCATCTCGAAACCTGCGTCCAAGCATATTGCCGTTTATGTCGTTTTTCAAACCTATGATACCGGCAATATCACGACATCGGGTCAACGTCGGGATAAAAGAATTAATAATGCTCATGCCGTTTTGCGGCATCCAATCGTCGGAATCTATATCGAAGAACAAATCTCCTCGCGCTTCCCGGAGAGCTATGTTATATGCCGTATGCTTTCCACCATTCTCCTTTCTAAAATACCTTATCTCGAATGGCGCCGATTCCATGAATGATTTTATAAGATCCTCCGTCCCGTCTGTCGATTCGTCGTCCACCACCAGCCACTCAAAGTTTTTACGAGTCTGATCGCAGAGACTCCTGAAAGTTCTGGTCAACGTATAGGCTCTGTTATAGGTAGGAGTGAATATCGTAACAAACATCGACTAAATGCCGTACAATTTCCTATTGAGATTATGAGCGGAATATCCGATAAACATCGCCAGGACTATCGACAAAAACCATCGTTCAGCGAACGATACAGCAAGCGCTGATGAAACGATAAACGCACAGTTTTGCATCAGATAAACCTCATACGAAGACTTGATTATACGCGAGTCCGGCAATGTTGCATTTATCCTGCACAAGACCCCGGCTATCATACACACGAAAGCCATGTTGCATGCATAATAGCTCATGTATTCCCATCTATACGCGGCAAGAATCTCCCGGCCTGCAAGATTCCATTGCCAGGTAAAGAACCAGACAAGAGAAGATATTACCAATATACAATTCTGCGACAGGAATCTCGACAGTCTCTCCTCATATGCCTGATACCAGACTCCGATGAGAAAACCGGGCACCGATACAATGTACCAATTAGGCTGACGCGTGACGATAAGCAACGCCATCATGAGCAACACAATAGCAGTTAACGCTATTCTTTTCGTATCCACACGGCTCTTGCGCCTCATGACAAGAAAGAACACCACATAAAGAACCACAATCTCAGTAACATACCAACTATATCTGAGATACGGGCCACCCCACGCAAGCGTCTTCAGAACCATCCTCCAATCCACCGCGCCTCTTAACAACGCGTACACCGGCAAAGTAATGACATATGCCGTGAGCAATGGCAACAAAACCTTCATCAGTCTCCGCCTGAAGAATCCTTCGAGATACCGGTTACCATTATTTATATAACTGGTCATCAGTCCATATCCCGAAAAGAAAAAGAACATGGAAACGCAACACGCTCCCAGATTCATGAATGGAGAAAGCGGAGAATCCGGATTGGAAAAAATGAATAAATGCCCGTTCACCACCAACAGTGCCGCAATGTACTTTACCCAATCGCAAAGCACACGCTTATCACACATAAATCTTGATTGACAATTTTCCAAAGTCAGAATCTTCTGTCAACAACAGTCATGCGCAATTTCAACCGCTCTACTCCTTTGACGACGCCTTCCGGCCACCGTAGTTGTAACCATAGCCGTAACCATAGCCGTAGCCATAGCGGTAGGAGTGCGAATATCCGTAGCGACCGCGACTACTCTTAGTGCCGTTCAGAAGAATGCACATGTTGGAGTATTTTTCTTCCTCATACAGCTTGTCCACAAGCGGAAGCATCGAGCGCTCGAGAAGACCGGCTCGAAGCACGAAGATCGTACGGTCGGCCTGTTTGTCAATTATCTGAGCATCTGCCACCACTTCAATCGGCGGACAGTCGACAAGTATATAGTCGTACTCCTTGCGCAGTTCGGTTATGATATCGGTAAACTTCTGAGTTTTCAACAGCTCGGTAGGGTTGGGAGGAACAGTTCCTATCGGCAGGACTGACAGCGACGGAAGATTTGCATCCGTAACAATGACCTCGGAAATATTTGTTGTATTTCCGGTGAGAATGTCGGACAAGCCTCTGTCCGGAGAATTTATATAGGCCGACGAAGAACCGTGGCGCATGTCTCCGTCCACCACAATCACTTTTTGATTGTTAAGAGCAAGAGCCACACCAAGATTCATTGTCAGGAAAGATTTACCAGAACCGGGATTGAATGAGGTGACAGCAATCACATCCGCCTCATCCTTATTGATCTTCATAAACTCAAGATTGGTTCTGGTCACTCGGAACGCCTCGTTTATGATGTCTCGCTTGCCCGCTTCAACCACTATCAATTTTTCATGATTGTCGCGCCCGGACTTACCTTTCTTCAAATTACCTCCATAAAGAGGGATTTCTCCCAGGAATGGAGGAAGCAAATCTTCAACATCCTTGCGTCCACGAACCTTATTGTTGAAATTCTCAAGGAGGAATATTATCAAGAAAGGAATTGCAAGCCCCACAATTCCGCTGTAAGTCAAAACCTTACTAACCTTGGGCGATGTCGGGCCGAAACTTGCCGGACGTCGCACAATTCGCGAATTATAAGCCGTGAAAGCTTGAGTCAGCTCATTCTCTTCTCGTTTCTGCAGGAGGAACAGATACAAGGACTCCTTGACCTTCTGCTGACGCTCGACCGAGAGAAGATTTTTGGCCTGAGTGGGATTCGATGCAAGCTTTGCTATAGTCTGAGCCTCCGATCCTCTGACCGATTTCAATTGATTGTTCAGAGATATAATCTCATTGTCAATGGTCTGGATGATTGCCTGACGCTGCTGACGCAACTGCTCATCCAATTGCTGCACAAGAGGATTGATATCGGATGATTTTGCCACCAGAGAATTACGCTGCAGAAGTTTGGCGTTGTATTCTCCTATAGCCGATGAAATGTCCGTATTGGCAAGGCCGGAGTTCGTTGGCAAAAGTTTATCATTGTTATTATCCGTAGTCAGATACGACCGAATATAACGGGCCATCGACAGCTGGTTGTTGATTTCCAGCATCGTAGCCTCGTTTTGCTGGCTCTTGCTCATATACATCGCAGCCGCCGCATCCACATCCGGAATAAGGTTCGTCGACTTGTAAGACGATATATCCGAATCCACGCTGCCCAGTTCAGTCTCTATTATCGCAAGACGGTCATTAATGAAATTGGATGTTGATATGGCTATCTGGTTCTTATCCTCGATCCAAGCCTCATTATACACGTTGATAAGTGTGTTGATTATGTCTTCGCCACGTCGGGGCGATTCGTCCTGAAGCGTGAGATTGATGACTGTGCCGTCTTTGTTTTCAAGAGTCACCATCAAAAACGAGGCACTGTTCGCTACAGCCTGCCACATCGGGATTTTGTCTACAAGCAGTTCCACCTTCTGATTCCATTCTCCATCAGAAGCAGGTTTCACTATCACAGGTCCGAACGATGTTGAAATCGTATCATTCAACGCCCCGGCAAAGTCTTCCGAAAGTCTTTCATCTTTTCCCAGCACAATATCTGATAAAGTCACTCGCCCGGAATCATCGACGCCAAGCTTAAACTTAACAGAACTCTGCAGTGGAATCTCCGGCATCACAACCTTGACAGGCAAATCAACACCATAGACAATCTTATCGTTGAATATGCCCTCCTTATAATAATTTATATCAAGATTAAGCCTTTTCGCCACCGTAGTCATCAGATCCACTGACGACAAAGTGGTCAACTCATTCTGAATATTCGTCTTATTCTTAAACAGACCGACATTCGACAGTTGTTCCATACCCGGCTGGTTCTGATCGTTGGATTCATCCTTGACCAGAAGCGAGGCTGTCGTAGTGTATATATTCGGCTTTATCAGAAGATACAACGTGGCAGCCCCCATGCACAGAATCAGCGACAGGAGAACCCATGGCCAACAATATAATGTGCGGATCAGCACATCCATTATCGTGGCATCGCTTTTAACAGCGACTTTCTTCTTGATATTCTTTGTTTCCGTCATGGCTTAACGTGTTAAAGTGATGATGAGAGTGGCAATTGTCACTGCAAACGAGCCCATTGATATCCAGAAGGAAGGCGTGTAGGGCGTATTGCCGTTAGGAGTAGTTTCACGTTTCTTTTTGTCGTTGGGCTGAACATAGATCACATCCTCCTGCTGAAGATAATACACAGGAGAATTCGCAAGGCTCTGCATGTCTGTCAGGTTAATGCGATAACCTTGCTGCTTGCCGTTTGCGTCTTTGCGCATGACAAGGATGTTCTCGCGCTCTCCGTTCATTGTCAAGTCCCCTGCCATCGCTATAGCGTCAATGATAGTCATTTGGTCCTTGTTGAACTCATATCGGCCGGGGGCGCTTACTTCTCCGAGAATCGACAGACCGGTATTGGCAAACTCAACCGTAACGATAGGATCTTTAACAAGATTTGATTCCACAAGTTGATTCTTTATATATTCGGCAACCTCATAACGGTTCATGCCTGCGATGTGAAGTTCGCCAAGCACGGGAAAATCGATGTCGCCCATGCGGTCTACCGTATAATAAAGCAATTGTCCTCCTCCCGAACTACCCATGTTGCCTACCTGAGATGTCGTGCTTGTCGTTCCTCCCAGTCGGTTTTGTGTCGATACCAGGTTAAACAACTGCGACAATGCTGGATCCTGCGTAGTAACGATAATCAGCAGTTTGTCTTCCGGCTTTACCTTTATATCTTTTTGTGCTGACGGATTTATCACTGTGCCGGTGCGGACATCCTGAAAATAAGTGATGTTCTTTGGTGTGGAACATGCTCCCAACAGCAGCATGGCAGCCAGAAGGCCCGATGCAATGAACTTGATGCGCATAAATGTTTCAAATTTCGGAAGCACTGGTTTATGCCTCCATTTATGTTTCTATTTTATTATTTCTATTTCATGTCGTCGGCGTATTTCGTCTGCTCCTACCGCAGACATACGCATATACCCGCAGTCATTATTATTTAACAGGGTCGATATAAATCTCCTCCATGTCCTTGATCGTCCATTTAGCCTGCAGGTAATTTGTGAGGCTTAGCGTATAAGTCCGGGTACCATTGACATTCCTCACACTTTCAATCACGGCTTCTTTGCCAATCATCCGGCCGCCTCCGTTGATTTTAACGACAGTACCCTCTTTAAGAGGCATATTTCTTACCTCAAGCTCCATTTCGACATCAGGAGTAAACTCACCGATGCAGCGTTGGAAAGTTTTCATCTCATTGCGTGAAATTGTGCAGTATTTGCTTCCGGCTGAATTGGAATACTTGTAGCACCACGCCACTTCGCCGATGCAATGCATTAGCAAAGACACCTTATTTCGGTTTATCTTGAAAAACAACACCCCGGGAACATATGGCACTTCTCTCTTGACAGCCTTCCCCTTGGCATTTTTCTGTACGACCTTATGAGTCGGATAATAAAACATCATTTTGTCAAGTATGCCATCGGTAGTCATCTTGATTTTGTCCTTGACAGTATCCGGGGTTTGCCCGGCTCGCATTTTCATCACATACCATTGTTGAGGCTTATTGTTGACCGAGTCGGCAACCTGCCGGATAATACATCTCTTTTGAAAATCGGAAAGAGGTACTACAGGCACAAGACACAAAGAGGAATACTCCGAGGGCACCGCACTGATAACAGCCCTTATTTCAGCAACAGATACTCCGGCTTTTATCGCAGCAGCAATCCAAATTGATATAATTGAGTTTCGTGAGAATGTCCCTGCAAATCTCATTCCGCACTGATTGGCAACAGTTCTCAACCCCGACAATGTCTCCCGCAGGATTTGCGGTTCCCTTTTACGGCCACGTCCGAGACCGAACACATTTCTATTCCGATGGCTTATCTCTTTCTGCTCATCTATAATTTCATCTATCTGAGGGCAGTCAACACTGTAATCATCAAACTTCATATTGATGACATCCTGCATCGTAGCCATAGGATTGTAAAAGAGATATAGAAACAGATTTATATATTCTTTTGAGTTCTCCTCTTTTGGACGATACAGAAGATTCTCAAGAAAATCATAATTCATATCGGACTCTTTGCTATCACACTTAAAATCAAAGTCCACTACCTCCTTTACCGCTTCAAAAGGATTCTCTCCGGGAACACATTTCCAATCCCGGTACATAGTGTATATTCTACTGAAATATCTCTTTCGAGTAGACACTTTTAGTCCACCCAATGCCATATCTACAATCCACATGCGAAGAGACTCCTTGGAAACCTCTGCATACGCATGCAGATTCAAAGAAGTCAAGAAAGAACTTACTGCCGTAGTCGTCAGTGTATCTGAACAATTAGCAGAAGCCTTCTCTTTAATATGACGAGTGAACGGAATCATTTCAAGTCGCCATTTTATCAAATTAACACTTATTAATATTACTCATAAAACCAACGACACCTACATACTTTTCTTTCTCTCATTCTCTGTCCCACACGACAGAAAAGAGAGATTCTACAATAGTATGACGGTGTAATCTGTAGCAACGCACGAAACGTTGATTGGTCCATTTTTAAGCATCTCTTATCAAGAGAATGTTACAAATAAATCACACTTGGATTACAGATGTTTACGCGCCTATTATGCGACTTTAGCAAAAAAATGGCCTTATTTTGCGTTCGAATTGATAAAATCTTATGCTGGATAATGCTTATTAGCGGTTTTTTTCGTAATTTTGCGCCACAAATAGT
>CAMWNB010000010.1 GCA_947175495.1 uncultured Porphyromonadaceae bacterium
CACTCAAAAAAGAGAGGCTGCGCCGTAAAACTTAATTACGACACAGCCTCTTTTTGTTTCAGTAACGGTCGGACCGGCTTTTAAGCCGTGGCACGCTCAAGCCACTTAAGCATGGCAAACATGGCACCCATGCTCACAAGGCATACGGCCAGGAACACAGCCCATGCCACCCAGAGAGGATACTGATTGTAGATCAGCGGGCCGATCCAAAGCAGAAGATTGCCGAGCGCCGTGGCGCCGAGCCAAAGGCCCTGGCACAGGCCCTGCAGATGCTTGGGAGCCACCTTCGACACAAAGCTCAGACCCAGCGGCGAGATGAACAGCTCGGCCACGGTCATGAAGAAATAGTAGAGGATGAGCACCCACCAGCCGGCCTTGGCCACGGTGACACCCTGCGCCATGAGGGCGCGGAAGTCGGTGCCCGAAGGATAGTCCATCACAAGCGAGAACACCATAAGGAAGAGGTAGGCCACGCCGGCCAGACCCATGCCTATGGCAATCTTCTTGGGCGTGCTTATCTCGCGGCCGCGACGGCTGAGAGCGCCGAAAAGCAGCATCACCAGCGGTGTCAGCACTATCACGAAGAAAGGATTCACAGCCTGCCAGATTTCGGGGGCGATGGCCGAGGTGTCCACGAAGTCGCGGGCAAAGAGGCTCATCGACGTGCCGTTCTGGTGGAACGAGAACCAGAAGAAGATGGCGATGCCGAGCACGGCGAAGAGGGCATACATGCGCTGGCGGATTTCCGCGGCCATGGCACGGCGCTCCTCGCTGCTCATCTTCACCTCTTCGGCCTTGGCCTTGGCGGCGGGAGTGGGCAGGCCTTTCTTGGTGATCACGAAGATAGTGAGCGAGATGAGCATGGCAGCCACGGAGGCGATGAAGGAGTAGTGGATGCCCGTGTTGAACACGTTCAGATACTCCGAGCAGAAAGCCTGCAGCTCGTGGCCCTGCGTGTAGCCCACGGCGGTGGCCATGGCGTAGAGCTGGTCGATGTTCTCGGTGGCCATGGTGCCGGTGACGCTCAGGAATTCATGGCACAGCGCGGGGAACTGCGCGTCGTACACCATGCCGTTGGCGTCGAGCCACCAGCTGCGCAGCATCGGAGCCACGAAGGGGGCGATGAGACCGCCGATGTTTATGAACACATAGAAAATCTGGAAACCCGAGTCGCGCTGCGAGGCATAGCGGGGGTTGTCGTAGAGCTGGCCGACGATAGCCTGCAGATTGCCTTTGAACAGGCCGTTGCCGAAGGCTATGAAGAACAGAGCCAGCGCCGTCACGGCCAGAAGCATGTCGGTGTTCTCCGACGTAGCCATCACCGGCACCGCGAGCACCACATAGCCGAGCGTCATCACCACAAGGCCCCAGATGATGGTGCCCTTGTAGTTCTGCGTCTTGTCGGCAATGGTGCCGCCCACCAGGCTCAGCACATAGATGCCGGCATAGAACACGGAATAGATAAGAGTACTTTTCTCCTCGGAGAGACCGAACTTCGAGCAGAGGAACAGCACCAGCACTGCATTCATGATGTAGTAGCCAAAGCGTTCGCCCATGTTGCTCAAGGCCGCCGGTATCAGGCCTTTGGGATGATTCTTGAACATGTGATGATATTAGATGATTGATATATTGAATTTACAAATGAAGCCGTTCCGCAATCCTCAGGCCCCGGATTTCAGACTCTTGAAGGCAAGGGCGTAGACGCGCATCTGCTTCACCATGGCCACGAGGCCGTTGCTGCGCGTGGGCGAGAGGTGGCGGCTGAGGCCTATCTCGTCGATGAAGTGCAGGTCGGCGCCAAGGATGTCGTCGGGTTTCTGCCCGTCGAGCACGCTCACGAGCATCGAGATTATGCCCTTCACGATGATGGCGTCGGAGTCGGCGCGGAAGTGCACCAGCCCGTTGTCGTCCATCGTTGCGTCGAGCCACACACGGCTCTGGCAGCCTTCGATGAGGCGGTCGGGAGTCTTGAGCTCCTCGGGCAGCGGCTCCAGGGCGTTGCCCAGGTCGATTATATAGCCGTAACGGTCCATCCAGTCGCTGATGTCGGCGAATTCTTCCGTTATCTCCTGTTGGCGTTCTTCTATTGTCATTTTTCCTTGTAAATTAAACTGAGTACGGTCTTTCCCACACGCTCGAGCGTGGTGCGGTCGATGTTGGCCGCATTGTCGTCGTGCGTGTGCCATGTGGGCGGGAAAGTGCCCGTAGCGGGATTCATGTTTTCTATGATGTCGGCGGCAGGGATGCCGGCGCGGTTCACGTATATATGGTCGTCGACCACAGCGCCTCCGCGACTGTTCACGAAGGTGCTGCCGTAGCCGAGGGCTGCGGCCTCGGCCCAGATTTTGTCGACCACACGGGCTGCGGCCACGTCGGAGAACTGCTCGCGGTGGAACTGCGCCCCCGCTCCGCCCACCATGTCGAGCAATATGGCATACGCCGGCTTCACGCCGGTGGCGTACGGGTCGCGCTCGGCCCACATCTGCGTGCCCAGGCACCATGTGTCGTTGCCGGGGTTGAGGCCCGGCTCTATCTCTTCGCTGTAGCCGCTGTCCTCGGCGTCGACGAGCAGCACGTCCACGCCCGCGCGGGGCGCCGTGCGGCCTATGCAGCGTGCAATCTCCAGTATCACGGCCACGCCGCTTGCACCGTCGTTGGCGCCCGGAATCGGCTGCATGCGCCGCGCGGGGTCGGCTTCCATGTCGGCCCACGGGCGTGTGTCGTAGTGCGCCACAAGCAGCACGCGCCGGGGGGCGCCGCTGTTGAACGACGCCAGCACGTTGCACACGGGCAGCACCTGCCCGTCCCAGCGCCGCATGCTGCCGCGCTGCATCTCCACGGTGTCGGCGCCGGCGGCTCGCAGGCGCGAGGCAATCCATCCGGCGCAGCGTGCGCCGGCCTCGCTGCCGGGAGTGCGGGGGCCCATATCGGTCTGCGCCACCACCAGGGCATAGGCCGTGTCGGCGCTGAACGAATCGGCCGGTGCGGCCGCACGCTCCTGCGGGGCGTCGGCACGGGCCGTGCCGGCTCCGCTTCCTGCCGAGCACGCCATAAGCGCCATGGCCGCTATTGTCGTTGCGGCTATTCTCTTTAACTTCATATCGCGAAATTACATATTTTTTTTGTAATTTTGCACTCATATGGAAGTAAAGGCCGAAAAAGTGTTGCCCTACGCCGCCGACGAGCGTGCCAAAGGCGAGCAGGTGCGCGAAATGTTCGACAGCATCGCGCCTGCCTACGACTTTATGAACCGCGCCATGACGCTCGGCATCGACCGCCTGTGGCGCCGACGCGCCGTGCGCGCCGTGGCCGGCTCGCGCCCCGCGCGGGTGCTTGACATCGCCACCGGCACAGGCGACGTGGCCATAGCTGTGGCCCGTGCACTCCCGGAAGCTTCCGTGCTCGGCATCGACCTCAGCGAAGGCATGATAGCCATCGGACGCCGCAAGGTGGCCGACGCCGGCCTCGAAAGCCGCATCGACCTGCGGCAGGGCGACAGCCTGGCCATTGACCTTCCCGACGCCTCGGTCGACGCCATCACCGTGGCCTACGGCGTGCGCAACTTCGAGCACCTCGACCTCGGCTACGCCGAAATGATGCGCGTGCTGCGCCCCGGAGGCACACTCTGCGTGCTCGAGCTGTCCACGCCCCGCGGCGTGCTCACCGCCCCTCTCTACCGTCTCTACACCCGCTTCGTCATCCCCGCACTCGGCCGTCTCGTGTCGCGCGACGTGAGGGCCTACTCTTATCTTCCCGAGAGCATAGCCGCCGTCCCGCAGGGCGACGCCATGTGCGCGCTCATCCGCGCTGCCGGAGCATCGTCAGCCACAGCACGCGCCATGACCTTCGGCGCCTGCACCCTCTACTTAGCACGAAAATAACCCACCACCTCACACTATGCCCACGTTCAAAGCCCTTTTGCTGCTCGCGGCAGCCACATGCGCTTTCAGCGCCAACGCACAGTTCCACTACCGCGGCTCGGCCCGCGTGGCCGACACCGATCCGGCCGTCATAGCTCCCCTCACGGCCGAGGACTCAATCGACCCCGAAGCCCTGCCCCCCGACACCACCGTCAGCCTCACCCCGCTCCCCGCATATTTCTTCATGCCGTCGGTCTACACCCACTACGACTTCCCCGACAGCACCGACATAGCCCGCTACGACTACTCCGGCGACCCGGCCCTGCGCTGGCTCGAGGATGCCAACGCCGTGGCCGCGCGAATGCAGGGCATGCGCCACCGCTTCTTCTTCCGCTACCCCTACTACACCTCCTACCTGGCACAGGAACTGCCCGACGCACCCAAGCAGTACTCCGCCGTAGTCGACCCCTCCGACTTCTCCGTCGACATCGTGGAGACCGTCACCGGCCCCGTCGCCGCGCCCACGGTCAAGGCCGAGGAAGTGAAGAAACGCCACTGGATACGCACCTTCAACGTGGCGCTGCAGTTCTCGCAGGCATATATCTCGCCCAACTGGTATCAAGGCGGCAAGAACAACCTCAACATGCTGGGACAGATTTTCTACAACGTCAAGCTCAACCAGGAATTCCACCCCACACTCCTGTTCGAAACCACAGCCCAGTACAAGCTCGGCATGAACAACGCCCCCGACGACGAGTACCACGACTACAACATCAACGAAGACATCTTCCAGGTCAACTCCACATTCGGTCTCAAAGCCGCACGCCGCTGGTACTACTCGGTCACCGGACAGTTCAAGACACAGCTGCTCAACTCCTACACCCCCAACAGCACCGAACTTAAGAGCGCATTCCTTTCGCCCGGCGACCTCACCGTCGGTGTCGGTATGACCTACAACTACGCCAACAAGAAGAACACCTTCACATTCGACGCCAACATATCGCCGATATCCTACAACCTGCGCATATGCCGCAGCGACCGCCTCGACCACGAGGCATACGACATTCGCCAGGAGCGCACCACGGCCAACAAGTTCGGTAGCAACGTCGAGCTCAAGCTCTACTGGAAACTCTGCTACAACATCTCGCTGCGCTCGCGCCTCTACACATTCTCCGACTACCACACCATCCAGGCCGACTGGGAAAACACGCTCGTGTTTGAAATCAACAAGTTCCTCACCACGCAGATATTCGCCCACGCGCGCTACGACTCCTCGACGCCCCGCGTGGAGGACAGCAAGTGGCATAAGCTGCAGTTCAAGGAAATTCTGTCGATAGGCTTCGCCTACAAGTTCAGTTCTCTCTGATGCTCCGCATCCTCCTCCTCTTCATCGCTATCGCAGCATCCATTCCGGCCTGGCGGGCGACAGCCCAGCGCACCACGCGGGGAGGACGGACGCAAGTCGCGCGCAGCACCGCAGCGGCCGACACGAAACAGCGCCCCGCCGACACCGACACCGTGGTGGCTCCCGAGCCCGGCGCCGTGGTCTTCACCGGCTACGACAAGACCCTCAACTCCACCCGCGAGAGCCTCTTCGTAAGCAACAACGGCACAGCCACCCTCTCATGGTTGCTGCTCACAATCGACTACCTCGACCCTGCCGGACGCCAGCTGCACCGCCGCACCGTGCCGGTGGCCTGCGACATACCCGCCGGACAGACACGCCGCATCGACATCGCCTCGTGGGACCGCCAGGGCGTCTACTTCTACCGCGGCTCTGAGCCGCGCCGGCGCGTCACAGCAGCCGCATCGCCCTACACCGTCACCCTCTCCGCCGACTCCGTGGCCATGAGGAAAGACACGCGCTGACGCCTTTTTATCTTTTATTTTTTATTTTTTATTTTACAAAAGGATTGCGCATCCATATTTTCCTTATCTTTGCACAAATGAGCGAACACAAATGAACGGCCACACTCCCGACATAACCCTGCGCGAGGCGCAGCGCTCCGTCGACCGATGGATCACCACCATCGGAGTGCGCTATTTCTCGCCGCTCACCAACATGGCTGTGCTCACGGAAGAAGTGGGAGAGGTGGCGCGCATCATGGCACGCACCTATGGCGACCAGTCGGCCAAACCATCCGACAAGGGCCCCGAAGCGCTTGCCGACGAACTCGCCGACGTGCTGTGGGTGGTGGCCGCCATCGCCAACCAGACAGGCATAGACCTCACCGACGCCCTGCGCCGGAACATTGACAAGAAAACGCTGCGCGACGCCACGCGCCACCGCGACAATCCAAAACTGCATTAATCAACAACCCAAAATACAAACGATTATGAGCGACAAGTACAATCAGGCAATCGCCGCCAGCAAAGTCCTCGACGACGATGCAGCAGTTTCAGAAGCCGTTGCCAAAATCCTCAGCGACAACTTCGATGCCAACAACACAATGGAGGTGCACAAATTCCTCCTCAACACCGTCGACCTCACAACCCTCAACTCCACCGACTCCCCCTCGAGCGTGGCTGCCTTCGTCGAGCGCGTAAACGCTTTCGACGAGGAGCACCCCGAGCTGCGCAACGTGGCAGCCATCTGCACCTACCCCAACTTCGCACAGCTCGTGCGCACCGTGCTCGACGTCAGCGACGTCGACGTGTGCTGCGTCAGCGGAGGCTTCCCCTCGTCGCAGACCTTCACCGAAGTAAAGGTGGCCGAGACTGCCCTCGCAGTTGAAGGCGGCGCCGACGAGATAGATATCGTGCTCAACCTCGGCAACTTCCTCGACGGCGACTACGAGGAAGTGTGCGACGAAATCATCGAACAGAAACACGCCTGCCGCGACGCACTCCTCAAGGTGATACTCGAGACCGGAGCCCTGCAGACCGCCGCCAACATCAAGAAAGCCAGCGTGCTCTCGCTCTTCTCCGGCGCAGATTTTCTGAAGACATCCACCGGCAAGGGCTATCCCGGCGCGTCACTCGACGCTGCCTATGTGATGTGCTCCTGCATCAAGGAATACTACGAAGCCACCGGCACCATGGTCGGATTCAAGGCTGCCGGCGGCGTGCGCACCACAGAGCAGGCCGTGCAGTACTACTCCATCGTCAAGGCCGTCCTCGGCGAAAAATGGCTCACCAACGAGTACTTCCGCCTCGGCGCAAGCAGCCTGGCCAACAACCTGCTGAGCGACATCCTCGGCGAAGAGACAAAATTCTTCTAAAATGAAAATCTGGATACACACCGGTGGCGTGCAGAACGGCCCCTACAGCAAGGAGCAGATAGCCGCCATGCACCTGCCCCCGGCCACACCCGTGTGGTACGAGGGCCTTCCGCAGTGGATTCCCGCATGCCAGGCTCCGGAGCTCGCCGACATCTTCGGCGCCGCCGAGCCGGGAGAAAACCCGGGGGAGACGACGACAGTGCGAGCTTCCGAGCCGGCAGCCGCTGCCGTGTGCGGCGTGGAGACCGCAGAGGCGCTGCCGCCGCGGCCATCCACCTTCCTGGCATGGAGCATCATCCTGACGCTCTGCTGCTGCACACCCTTCAGCCTCGCGGCCGTCGTCACCGGCGCCCTCACCACGCAGCGCTACAACCGCGGCGACTACGAAGGCGCGCAGCGCATGTCGGGCATAACGGAGTGGCTTGTCATCATCTCCATCACGCTCGGCATCGTGGGTCTGCCCGTAAGCATGATAGCCATGATGTGATGCCGTGCGCCCACCGATGAGATCCGGCAATCTTTTTCGCGCGGCGGTCGCCTTCGTGGCGGTCGCCGCGCTCGCATGGTACTATTTCCGCGACCCGGCCGTGGCGCCGGCGCCGCGCTGTCTGCTGCAGGCCATCACCGGCTACGATTGTCCCGGCTGCGGCACACAGCGCGCGCTCCATGCCCTTCTCCATGCGCGCGTAGGCGAGGCATGGGCCTTCAACCCGGCGGTGTTCTTCGCCGTGCCTCTGGCGGCGCTTTATCTGCTGGCCGACCGCCTGCCCCGGCGCATGCAGCGCGTGCTCTACGCGCCGGCGTTCATCCTCGCTGTGGCCGCCGCCATCCTGGCCTGGTGGATAGGCCGCAACCTATAGCCTGATGTCCACAAAAAAAAATCCCGACAGCCGCGCGAGCGGAGCCGGGATTTTTTTGCGCGTGTGTGTTTTCTATCAGTATAGTTTGAAATTCATGCGCCAGATGTTGAACTTGTCGTCCTTGTTGGCACGCGTCGACAGGAAATAGATACTCTTGCCGTCCTTCGACCATTGGGGGCAGACATCCGTGGCGGGATGGTATGTGAGCTGAATCATGTTGGAGCCGTCGAGCTTCACAGCGAAGATGTCAAGGTTCTTGGTCTTGTTGATGTTGCTCTTGGTGTTGCCCACCACGAGCATCCACTCGCCGTTGGGCGACACGGTGGGATGCGTGTAGCCACGGTTTTCGTCGCTGAGCACGAGGGTCTCCTGACCGTTTTCGAAGTTCACTCGCCAGATTTCGGAGTTGCCGTTGTCGTTATTGCGCACACACAGAAACTCGTCGTTGCTGTCGCCGATCATTGCAGGATGGAAGCCGCGTGAGCAGTTGGTGAGTTCGCCGGTGCCGAGGTCGTAGCTCCAGATGCTGGGGCCGTTGCGGCCTTCTGTGCGGGTGAAGAACACCTTCTTGCCGTTGGGCGAGAGCACGGGTTCGTAGTCGTAGTTGTTGCTGGTGAGCTGACGCATGAGAGTGCCTTTGTGGGCGTTCATCACACACATCTTCGACTGGTCGTTGCTGATGTCGGAGAAGTAAAGATTGTCGTCGGCGCCCCACTCGATGTCGGATGTCAAGCGGGTAGTGCGTTGGGTGGCGGTGCCGCCGGTGCCTGCGCGGCGAATCATGATGTTGCGGGTCTTGTCGTTACCGGTCAGGTAGGCGAGCTCGGTGCCGTCGGGCGAGATGGAAAGCAGACGGGAGGTGCCCCAGCTAACTCCGTTTTTCTTGTTGCCGCCCTTGATGGCTGTTGTGAACATGTTGCCCATGAAATAGTTGCTCATCGTGGGACCATACACCGGAATCTTGGATTCATCTGTGATCTTCACGATGTTGAGGCCGGTTTCTTCAGGAGAGAATGCCGCCATGTAGGTCTTCTTGCCGCAGGAGCTGAGGGTCATAAGGCCGCAGGCTACGGCACTCATCAGCATGATTTTGCCAATCTTCATTTGTCTAATTTTTATGGTGAGTAATGCGATATGATTGTGTGTTGTGTGGTTTATTCGGAATTTTCCACAAAAATAGGCATAAATTACCCCCCCAATTAATTAACTATTTTTAACCTTTTTAAGTTGTCGGCGTTTTTTCGTTTGCAAATGTAAATTTTTTATTGTTGATAACTTTTTTACGTTTGGCGATGTAAATTTTTCACCTTTTTTCGCTAACTTTGAAGGCGGAACGGACCCTCCTTTCGGCATTTTAGTCAAACATCTATGAATCAAGAAGTTTATCACATTCCGGCTCTACTCCCGCAGACCATCGCCGCGCTCGACATCAAGCCGGGCGGTGTCTATGTGGATGCCACCTACGGCGGAGGGGGGCATTCGGCTGCTATCCTGGAGGCCCTGGGTGCCGACGGACGCCTGTATGGTTTCGACCAGGACGAGGACGCCGTGCGCCGTGCGCCGGCAGCGGCCGACCCGCGTTTCACCATGGTCTACAGCAATTTCCGCTTCTTGCACAATTTCATGGACTACTACGGCGTGCCGGCCGTCGACGGCGTGCTGGCCGACCTGGGAGTGAGCTTCCACCACTTCGACGACCCCTCGCGCGGCTTCTCGTTCCGCTGGGAGGGAGTGCTCGACATGCGCATGAACCGCCGCGGCGGACGCTCGGCGGCCGACCTGCTGGCCACGGCTTCCGTCGAAGACCTCACGCGCATGCTGCGCCTCTACGGCGAGCTGCGCCAGGCTCCGCGGCTGGCACAGGCCATCGTCAAGGCGCGCGCCACAGCCCCCGTCGACACCGTCGAGGCACTGCGCGCAGTGGCCGAGCCGCTGCTCAACCCACGCCAGGTCAAGAAGGAGATGGCCCAGCTGTTCCAGGCGCTGCGAATCGAGGTCAACGACGAACTCGGAGCCCTGCGCGCGCTCCTGCGCCAGGCTCTTAAAGTGCTGCGCCCCGGAGGCCGGCTGGCCATCATCACATACCACTCGCTGGAAGACCGTCTCGTGAAAAACTTCATGCGCACCGGCGACATCGACGGCCGCGAGCAGAAGGACTTCTTCGGACGCTCGCTGGCACCCATGCGCCTGCTCAATGCCAAACCCATAGTGCCGGACGACGCCGAAATCGAAGCCAACCCGCGCAGCCGCAGCGCCAAACTGCGCGTGGCCGAAAAACTCTCCGAGCAATGAAAAAACTGAAACTGCCACGCACCGACACACGCCGCCTGGCGTCCACCGTCGACAACATAGCCCACGGACGATTCCTCACAAGCGGACTCTTCAAGCGCTACTTCTTCGCCGTGCTCCTCGCGGTGGTGCTCATCATGATGAGCATCTCGGTGCGATTCGACTGCGTGACGGGCATGGAGACCATCGCATCGCTGCGCACACGCCTCGAGGTGGTGCGCACCGAGCTGCAGCGCGAGCGCTCGCTCTACATGAGCACCACGCGCGAGTCGGCCATGCAGCAGCGCGTCGACTCCCTCGGCCTCGGCCTGGGCATACGCCAGCGTCCACCATTCAAACTCCCCGACAGCAATGAGCAACACTGATCCCGCACGCCCCGCCGCAAAACGCCCCGACAGCAAGCGCCGCGCACGCATAATGCTGAATCTCAGCATCATCGTCATGCTCGTGGCAGCCATGGCCATAGCCATAGTGTTCATGCTGTTCAACACCACCGTCATCAATGCCGATGCATGGAACCGCAAGGGACAGCGACAGCTCGACACCATCACACCCATCGCGCCCCTGCGAGGCGACATCCTCGCATGCGACGGCTCCATTCTGGCCACCAACCTCAACTACTACGACGTCAGCATCGACTTCAAGCCCAAACGCTTCTACATCCGCCAGTACGTGGAATCGCTCGACAGCCTGGCCGACACGCTGGCAGTCTACTTCCCCCACCGCACCCGCGCGCAGTGGCACGCCTACCTGTCGGCGCCCCTGGCCAAGCCGCGCAGCAAAAGAAGCAGCACCTACCGCCTCGTGCGCAACGTGCCCTTCGACGTGGCACAGCGATTCAAGACATTCCCGTTCTTCCGACGCTCGCGCAACTCCAACCGCACCGGACTCAAGCTCGACCCGGTGCTGCGCCGCATGTATCCCTACGGCGACATGGCGCGCCTCAGCATAGGACGCGTCGGCTTCATCCCCGGAAAGGACACCCAGCACGGCATATCGGGCCTAGAGCAAGCCCTCGACACCCTCCTCTACGGCACGCCCGGAAAGGCCAAGCGCGTCATGTTCACCAACCGCGTGGCCAAGTGGCCTATAGAGCAGCCGCGCCACGGCTACACCGTCACCACCACCATCGACATCACCATCCAGGACATCCTCGAGAGCGAACTCGGCGAGATGCTCGTCAACAGCAACGCCGACTGGGGCACCGCCATGATAATGGAAGTGGCCACGGGCGACATCAAGGCTATATCCAACCTTGAACGCGACTCGCTCCATCCAGGCAAATACATCGAAGCCATGAACCGCGCCGTGCTGGCCTACGAACCCGGCTCGGTCATGAAGACAATCTCGATGATCGCCGCACTCGAGGACGGCTACGCGCTGCCGGTCGACAAACAGTTCGCCATCGGCCACAGCTACGCCTACCGCGGCGGACGTCCTATCCACGACACCCACTCGCCGGCATCGCTGCCCGTCAGCCGCTTTCTGGAATACTCCTCCAACATAGGCATGACCAAGCTCGTCGCCGCCCACTACGAAAGCAACCCCAACGGCTTCCGCGAACGCCTGCGACAGATGGGATTCTTCGACCGCTTCGGCACCGGCATCGCCCGCGAACGCCGTCCCTACATCCCCACCCTCGAAAACAACAACCGCGGCCTCGTGGCCCTCTCGCGCATGACATTCGGCTACAGCACCATGATTCCGCCGCTCTACACATGCGCCATCTACAACGCAGTGGCCAACGACGGACGCTTCGTGCGCCCGCGCCTGGTAAAAGCACTGCGCGGCCACGACGGGCGCGACAGCATCATACCCGTCAGCTATGTGCGCGACAGCATCATGAGCACCAAAAACGCACGACTGCTGCGCGACATGCTCACACAGGTGGTCTACGGCGACGGAGGCACAGCCAAGTTCCTGCGCGACAAGACAGTGCGCATCGCCGGAAAGACAGGCACAGCCAAAATCGTCAATGAGCTGAAGCCGGGACAGAAACGCGACAGCGTGGTCGGAGCCGACGGACGCAAGCGCCCCGTCAGTCTCGGCTACAAGGAAGGACACTACCGCGTGGCCTTCTGCGGGTTCTACCCTGCCGAAAAACCCAAATACACCTGCATAGTCGTCATCAGCGACCCGCGGCCGCCGCTCCACGGACCGGCAGTCACCGCCGGAGCCGTGCTCAAGAACACAGCCCTCAAGCTATACGCCCGAGGCTACCTCGACGACTACGCCGACATCACAGACAACGCTCCGGCCGACCCCGGCCGACCCACCCTCTACGCCACATTCCGCAACGACCGCTCGCGACGCATCCACGACTACATCGACATGGAGCGCGCGGCCGTCATCAACCGCCCGGCCGCCGTAGCCGCAGGCCATGTGCCCGACGTCCGCGGCCTCGGCGTGCGCGAGGCTGTGGTGCGCCTCGAGGAAGCCGGCTTCAACGTGGCATTCGAAGGCGTGGGCTACGTCACGGAGCAGACACCCGCCGCCGGTGTCCCCGCCAAGCCCGGCAGTCGCGTCAACCTCACGTTAAGACAAATTTAGAATGCAGACACTTAGCCATTTACTCCAGGATATAGGCCCGTGCCGCACCGAGGGCCGCACCGACGTCGCCGTCAGCGGCATCGAGAGCGACTCGCGCCGCGTGGGCCCCGGCAGCCTCTTCGTGGCCGTGTGCGGCACCGCTGTCGACGGCCACCGCTTCATCCCCGCAGCCATCGCAGCCGGCGCGGCAGCCATAGTGTGCGACGAAGCCTACACGCTGCCGGAGGGCACCGATGCAGCCGACATCGCCATAGTGCGTCCGGCATGCGGAACCGCCGAAGCCCTCGGCCGCCTCGCCTCGGCATGGCACGGCCATCCGTCGCGACGCCTCACCCTCGTGGGCGTCACCGGCACCAACGGCAAGACCACCATCGCCACCCTGCTCTACGACATGGCCCGCATGCGCGGACAGCGCGCCGGACTGCTCAGCACCGTGGTCAACCGCATCGACGGACGCGCCGTCCCGTCCACACACACCACCCCCGACCCGCTCGAACTCAACGCACTGCTGGCCGAGATGGTCGAGGCCGGATGCACATTCGCGGCCATGGAGGTGAGCAGCCACGCATGCGCCCAGCGCCGCATCGCCGGACTGCGCTTTGCCGGAGGAGTGTTCACCAACCTCACGCGCGACCATCTCGACTACCACAAGACTTTCCGCGCCTATCTCGAAGCCAAGAAGATGTTCTTCGACGCACTGCCCGCCGACGCCTGGGCACTCGTCAACGCCGACGACTCTCACGCGCGTATATTAGTGCAGAACACGCGTGCGCGCGTAAGCACCTACTCCCTGCGCAGCGACGCCGACTTTCGCGGCGCCGTCGTCGAGGACCGCATCGACGGCATGCTCCTGCGCATCGACACCCGAGAGGTGCACACAGCCTTCGCCGGACGCTTCAACGCTTCCAACCTCCTCGCCGTCTACGGCGCCGAGCGCCTGCTGGGAACCCCGCGCGACGAAGCTCTCACCGCCCTCAGCGCCCTGCGCCCCGTGGCCGGACGATTCCAGACATTCCACGGCGCAGGCATCACCGCCATCGTCGACTACGCCCACACACCCGACGCCCTCGTCAACGTGCTCGACACCATCCGCGAGGCCGCAGGCCCTGCAGCCGAAGTCATCACCGTGTGCGGATGCGGAGGCGACCGCGACCACGGCAAGCGCCCGATGATGGCGGCCGAGGCCGCACGCCGCAGCTCGCTGCTCGTCATCACCTCCGACAATCCCCGCAGCGAAGACCCCGCAGCCATCGCCGACGACATGCTCGCCGGCCTCGACGACGACGCCCGCCTCGCAGCCGAGGTGGTGCTCGACCGCGCCGAAGCCATCCGCAGAGCCATCCTCGCCGCAGAGCCGGGCGCCGTAGTCCTCGTGGCCGGGAAAGGCCATGAGGACTACCAGATAGTAGGCGCCGAGCGCCGCCATTTCGACGACTGCGAACATGTGCGGGCAGCTCTCGGCCTACGAGAAAAACAACAGGATTCCAAATAGTCACAACTCATAACCAAGCGATGCTCTATTATCTCTTTCAGCAGCTTCAGGACTCGGGACTGCCGGGCGTGCGCCTGATGGACTACCTCACCTTCCGCTCGGGCGCGGCATTCGTCATAGGCCTGCTCATGGCCGTGTTCGTCGGGCGTGCCATCATCAACCGCCTGCAGATGATGCAGGTGGGCGAAATAATCCGCGACCTCGACCTTGAAGGCCAGCAGGCCAAGAAAGGCACCCCCACGATGGGCGGCATAATCATCATCCTCAGCATCCTCGTGCCGTGCCTGCTCGTAGGCAACCTCGCCAACCCCTACATGCTGCTCATGCTCGTGGCCACATTGTGGCTCGGCACCATCGGCTTCCTCGACGACTACAAGAAGCTCACCAAACACAACAAGGACGGCATACGCGGCAAGTACAAGATATTCGGCCAGGTGGGACTCGCAGTCATCGTCGCCGGCACCATGTATCTCAACCCCGACATGGTCATTGTGGAAAATTCCGAAATCATCTCGGCCGAGACACAGCGCGTCGAGGAAGTGGTCTACGACAGCGAACCCTTGAAATCTCCGCAGACCACCATCCCGTTCGTGAAGAACAACAACTTCAACTACTCGTGGTTTACGGGCTGGATGGGTTCGGCGGCCGAGACCGGCGGATGGGTGGTGTTCTTCTTCGTGGTCATGTTCCTCGTCACAGCCACAAGCAACGGCGCCAACCTCAACGACGGACTCGACGGCCTTTGCGCGGGACTGAGCGCCGTGGCAGGCGTCGCACTCACCATAATGGCCTATCTCGGCGGACACGTCATCTACTCGGCCTACCTCAACATCATGTACATTCCCGCCAGCGGCGAGCTCGTCGTGTTCATGGCCGCCTTCATCGGCGCCCTCGTCGGCTTCCTGTGGTACAACGCCAGCCCGGCGCAGGTGTTCATGGGCGACACCGGCTCGCTCACCCTCGGCGGCATCATCGCCGTCTTCGCCATCCTCATCCACAAGGAACTGCTGCTGCCGATCCTCGTGGCACTCTTCTACATCGAGGACCTCTCAGTGGTGCTGCAGGTGGCATGGTTCAAGCGCACAGGCGGCAAACGCATCTTCAAGATGTCGCCCCTCCACCACCACTTCCAGAAACCCGGCGACGGATCCTATCCGGCCCTCATCCAGTGGCCCCGTCAGGCCATCCCCGAGGCAAAGATTGTCACCCGTTTCTGGATCATCGGCATCATCCTCGCCGTCATCACGTTCGTAACCCTCAAGATTCGATAACGCCATGAGCCAAAAGAAAATAGTAGTGCTCGGCGCCGGCGAGAGCGGCACCGGAGCCGCCATCCTCGCCAAGGACAAAGGCATGCATGTGTTCCTCAGCGACTACGGCACCGTGGCTCCCCGCTACGCCGCCATGCTCGACGCCGAAGGCATCGAGTGGGAGCAGGGAACCCACACGATGCAACGCATCCTCGATGCCGACGAGATTGTAAAGAGCCCCGGCATTGCCGACACCACACCCGTCATGAAAGCCGTGCGCGAGCGCGGCATCCATGTGGTCAGCGAGATAGAGTTTGCCGGACGCTTCTTCCCCGAAGGCACACGCACAGTGTGCATCACCGGCAGCAACGGCAAGACCACCACTACCATGCTCACCCGCCATATCCTGCACCACGCAGGCATCGATGCCTCTCTCGCCGGCAACATCGGCCGCTCGCTGGCCCTGCAGGTGGCACGCGAGCCGCACGCAGTCTACGTCATTGAGCTGAGCAGCTTCCAGCTCGACAACATGTACGACTTCCGCGCCGACACGGCCGTGATCATGAACATCACCCCCGACCATCTCGATCGCTACGACTACAAGATGGAGAACTATGTCGACGCCAAACTGCGCATCGTGCGCAACATGCGTCCCTCCGACACCTTCATCCACTGGGCCGACGACCCCGTCGTCATGGCACGCGACCTCCGCGCCCTCACCCCCGCCGCCGACCGCCTCTTTGCCATCACCTCCCGCCCGGGCCTCGCCGCATGTTTCGCCGGCGGCAGCCTCATGCTCGACGGCTCGCCGCTCATGCCCGAAGCAGAACTGTCCCTGCCGGGCGAGCACAACCGCCTCAACAGCATGGCTGCAGCCCTCGCCGCCGAGAGCATGGGCGCCGCACGCGAGGCCATAGCGGAAGCTCTCGCCACATTCGCCCCCGTGGAACACCGCCTCGAGCCCGCGGGCACCGTCGACGGCGTGCGCTGGATCAACGACTCAAAGGCCACCAACGTCAACTCCTGCTTCTACGCCCTCGGCGCCATGACCACGCCCACCGTGCTCATCCTCGGAGGCAAGGACAAAGGCAACGACTACTCCGAAATCCTGCCGCTCGTGCGCGACAAGGTCAAGGCCATCGTGGCCATGGGTCTGCACAACGAGAAGATTGTCGACTATTTCTCGCCCTACGTCCCCGTAGTGTCCACCGCCTCGCTGGCCGACGCCGTCGCAGCATGCCGCTCGCTGGCCGTCGCCGGCGACACCGTGCTGCTCTCGCCATGCTGCGCCAGCTTCGACCTGTTCACATCCTACGAGGACCGCGGACACCGCTTCAAAAATGCCGTAAAAAACCTCTGACACTCTGCCACAATGGACTCCTCTACCACAGCCGCCACCATCGCAGCCGAAGCGGACGCAATCCGCCCGAAAGTGCGCACCGACCATCAGATCTGGGGCATCTACATCGTGCTCCTCATCTTCTCGATCATCGAGCTGTTCAGCGCCTCCAGCCAGGAAGTGCGCGTCGACGACATCTACGGCCCGCTCTTCCGCCACGCCCAGTTCCTTGTGGCGGGCCTCGCAGCAATGCTCATCATCCAGCACTTCCACTACCGCTACGTCGTCAAAGCCATCCCCTGGCTCATTGCAGGCAGCATAGCGGCCATGCTCTATGTGCTCGTGGCCGGCGTCACCATCAACGGCGCGCGCCGAGGCATGCGCATCGCGGGCATGGTCATCCTCCCCGCCGAATTCATCAAGCTCGCCGTGGCTCTCGGCGTAGCCCTCATCATGAGCCGATACCAGGTGAAAGGCCGGCGCGACGTCTCCACCCACGGCATCGTGCTGTGCGTGGTCCTCACCCTCGTCAGCTCCGGACTGCTCTTCACCCAAGGCCTCACCAACACGCTGCTGCTCATGGCCATAAGCATGGCCATGATGGCCATAGGCGGCGTGGGCTTCAAGAAATTCTGGTGCGTGGTCATCATCTACGGCATCATCGGCGGCGGAGCCATCGGCGTAAAGGTGCTCACAGCCAAGAACGCAGGTCCCACCCCGGAAGCCATCGAGATAGCCCGTCTCAACCACGAAGAAGTGGGAGAAGGCAACAGTGAAGACCGCTCGGCCACATGGTACGGGCGCATAACGCGCCATTTCCGCCTCAACAAATACGACGACCCCATCTCCGACATCAACAAGCAGGAGCAGCTCAGCTACATAGCCCAGGCCCACGGCGGCCTCACGGGCGTAGGCCCCGGAAAGTCGCGCGAGAACGCACGCCTGCCCCTGGCCTTCAGCGACTACATCTTCGCCATCATCGTCGAGGAATGCGGCCTGATATTCAGCGTGTTCCTGCTGCTGTGCTATCTCTGGCTGCTCGGCCGGGCAGGCTATGTGGGCATACGCCTGCGGCGCACGCCGGCATGCTTCCTCATGATAGGCTGCGGCGTCTACATCGTCATCCAGGCCCTCTTCCACATGGCCATCGTCAGCGGCGTATTCCCCGTGTCGGGACAGCCGCTGCCACTAATCAGCAAGGGCGGAACATCTGTGCTCGCCACATCCATCGCCATAGGCGTCATGCTCAGCGTCAGCCGTCACGCCGCACGCACCACCGACACCGACGACGAAGCCGCCACACGCGAAATCCAGAGCCTGCCCGAAAACCTCCGAACCGACAACCCCACTCAGCTATGACAACACCCATCAGACGCGTCATCATAAGCGGCGGAGGCACCGGCGGACACATCTTCCCCGCACTCAGCATCGCCGGCGCCCTGCGCCGCCGCTACCCCGACGTCGACATACTCTTCGTCGGCGCCGACAACCGCATGGAGATGCAACGCGTGCCCGCCGCCGGCTACCCCATCGTGGGCCTTCCCGTCGCAGGCTTCGACCGCAAGCGCCTGTGGCGCAACTTCCGCACCCTCTGGCTGCTGCTCCGAAGCATGCGCAAGGCACGCAAGACCGTGCGCGACTTCCGCCCCCAGATAGCAATCGGCGTGGGCGGCTACTGCAGCGGACCCACCCTCAAGGCGGCCCAGAAACTCGGCGTGCCCACCCTGATACAGGAACAGAACGGCTATCCCGGCGTCACCAACAAGCTGCTCGGCAGCAAGGCCGACGCCATCTGCGTGGCCTATGAAGGCACCGAGCGATTCTTCCCGGCCGACAGAATACACCTCACAGGCAACCCCGTGCGCGAGTCGCTCCTGCACTGCGCCCTCACCCCCGCCCAGGCACGCGAAAAACTCGGATTCGACCCCGACAGGCCACTGGTGCTCGTCGTGGGAGGCAGCCTTGGCGCCACCACCGTAAACAAAGCGATAGCCGCAGGTGTTAAAGATATTGTGGCCGCCGGAGCGCAACTCCTGTGGCAGACGGGCAAACGCGACACCGAGCTTGCCGCCGAATCCACCGCCGACGTGCCCGGCACACGCGCCACACAATTCATCACCGACATGGACGTGGCCTATCGCGCGGCCGACATCGTCGTATCGCGCGCAGGAGCCGGCTCCATCAGCGAGCTCCAGCTGCTCGGAAAGCCGGCGGTGCTCGTCCCCTCGCCCAACGTCACCGAGGACCATCAGCGCAAAAACGCCCTCGCCCTCGTGGCCCGCGACGCAGCCGTAATGGTGGAGGACGCCGCCGCAGCCACAGGCCTCGTGCCGGCTGTCACAGCCCTGCTCGCCGACCCCGGGCGCCGCGAGGCCATGAGCCGGGCCATATCGGCCATGGCGCTGCGCGACAGCGACGAACGAATAGTAGACATCATTGAAGAAATCATCGACCGACATGAACGAAAATAGCATATACAGGCGCGTCTACTTCGTAGGCGGCGGAGGCATAGGCATGGCCGCCCTCGAGCGCTACTTCCTATCGCAAGGTCTCGACGTGGCCGCCTACGACCGCACACCCTCCGAACTCACCGCACGCCTCGAGCAGGAAGGCGTGGCCATGTGCTACGACGACGACCCCGACGCCGCAGTCCCCGACGCCTTCCGCGACCCGGCCGACACCCTCGTCGTGTTCACTCCCGCCGTGCCTGCCGGCTCCGCCGTCATGCGCTTCTTCGCCACCGCAGGCCACCGCATGATCAAGCGCGCCGAAGCTCTCGGCATCGTCACACGCCGCTCCCGCGCGCTCTGCTTTGCAGGCACCCACGGAAAGACCACCACATCGGCCATGGCCGCCCATGTGCTCCACACATGCACCGTCGGCTGCAACGCATTCCTCGGAGGCATCCTCCGCAACTGCGACAGCAACCTCATTCTTGCCCCCGAATCGCCGTGGACAGTCGCAGAAGCCGACGAGTACGACCGCTCATTCCACCGCCTGCAGCCCCACATAGCCGTCATCACAGCCACCGACCCCGACCACCTCGACATCTACGGCACCGAAGAAGCCTATCTGGAGAGCTTCGCCCATTTCACCGAACTCATCCGTCCCGGCGGTGCACTCGTGGCCCACACCGGCCTCAAGCTCAAGCCACGTCTCGGCGCCGACGTCAGCGTATTCTCCTACTCACGCAATGAAGGCGACTTCCATGCCGACCGCATCCGCATAGCCGACGGCACCATATTATTCGACTTCGTACACCCCGGCGGCCGCATCGCCGACATAGAACTGGGCGTACCGGTCGACATCAACATCGAGAACGCCGTCGCAGCCCTTGCCGCATGCTGGCTCACAGGCGACCTCGAGCCCGACGCCGCACGCCGGGCCATGGCATCGTTCATGGGCACCGAGCGACGATTCCAGTTCCTGCTCAAACAGCCACGAGGCGGCCGCGTCATCATCGACGACTACGCCCACCATCCCGACGAGCTCCGCACCAGCATTGCCTCCGTGCGCGCCCTCTACCCCAACCGCCACATCACCGTGGCCTTCCAGCCCCATCTCTACACCCGCACCCGCGACTTCGCCACGCAGTTCGCCGACGCACTCTCCGCGGCCGACGCCGTCGTGCTCACCGACATATACCCCGCACGCGAGCTACCCATCCCCGGCGTCACCTCCGACATCATCTTCCGCGACGTGCGCACCGACGACAAAACACTCATCCACAAAGACAATTTGGTGGATTGGCTGAAAAATCGTAACTTTGACATCCTATTGGCCTGCGGTGCCGGCGACATGAGTCTGCTGCTGCCGCAAGTAGCTGCATATTACACCGATAAACCCCTCAACGGCGCCGAAAACGCCATAAACTCCTAAACCAAGGCCGCAGATGTCCAAGCGCTCCGTCATAATGTGTGCATGCACAGTGGTGCTTCTGGTCTACCTGGCATTCGCCACGGCAGCCACAGGCTCCATGGCCCGACGGGCACCCGTCGGAAAAGTGCGCATACAGGTCGAGGACACCCTGCGCACAGGATTCATCACATCCGACGACATCGCACGCGAGTTCGCCCCCGGCGCCGTCTCCGGCGCGCCACGCTGCTCCGTCGACCTGCGCAAGATGGAAACACAGCTGCGCGCCTCCGACAAAATCGAACGCGCCAACGTGGCCATGCTCGCCGACGGCTCCCTCGCCATCGACGTCGTGCCAATGGTGCCCGTCGCACGCGTGTTCGAGAGCCGCGGCCACCGTTCCTACTACATCAACGCCGACGGCAAGCGCATCGGAGCCGAAGCCCGTTTCCACATCGACGTGCCCGTCGTGTGCGGCACATTCTCCGAAACGCTCCCCCCGGCGCGGCTCCTGCCCCTGCTCAGCCACATCGCCGCCGACCCCCAGCTCGACGCCCTCGTCAGCACAATAGTCAGCGAGCCCGACGGCGACATCATCATCGTGCCAGCCATGCGCGGCCACGTCGTCAACTTCGGCGACACTGCCGACGTATCCGACAAATTCGCGCGCCTGCAGCGCTTCTACCGCACCATCCCCGACGTGCGGGGATGGGACAGCTACGACACCATCAGCGTCAAATGGCGCGGACAGGTCGTGGCCACAAAGCGCGCCGGACGGCTTCGGCCCGTGCAGCTCGCCGTGCGCGAGGAAGAGTTCATCGACGCCGACAACGAGACCGTAAACGGCAACGACCCCAACTCCCCCGACAACGGAATAATACCCGACGACGCTTACTCTAACTGAACACCACCCATAACAACCACAACAGAATGGATGCCCGATATATAGCCGTACTTGAAATCGGCAGCAGCAAAGTCAAAGGCGCCGTGGCACGCGTCGACAGCGACGGCAACGCCACGCTCGTTGCCACACACGAAGTCAAGACACTCAACTGCGTGCGCCACGGGCGCGTGCAGAACGTCCAGGAAGTGGCCGCGCGCGTCGAAGAAGTGCTGCGCCGCCTCGAGAACGACCAGGCAGTGGCCCCACGCAAGATACGACGCCTGCGCGTCGCTCTCGGCGGACGCTCCGTCTGCTCCGTCCACACCGCCGTCGACGTGCGTCTGCCGGCCGAATCGGAAATCACGGCCACTACCATCGAGCGCCTCAAGAGCGACGCCGTCACCGACCTCCCCGCCGACCGCTCCGTCATCGCCGTGCTGCCGCGCAGCTTCAACGTCGACGGAGCCGAAGTCAGCAAAATCGTCGGCATGTTCGGCCGCAACATCCATTCTGAAATGACAGTCATTCTCGCCGCTCCCGACAACCGCACCAACCTCGACCGAGTGCGCATGGCAAGCACCGACATCGAAGGCGACGTGGCAGTCGAGCGCATCTATGTGCCCCGACAGCTCGCCCTCGCACGCATGGCACTCACGCCTTCCGAGCAGCAGCTCGGCGTGGCCCTCGTCGACCTCGGAGCCGAAACCACCACCATCAGCATCCACCGCGGCGGCGCGCTCCAGACACTCGTCACCCTCCCCATGGGCGGACGCAACATCACACGCGACATAGCCATCGGCCTAAGCATCACCGAAGAACAGGCCGAGTACATAAAGATAGCCCAGGCATCGGCCATCCCCGACCCGCAGAACGACACCGCAGCAGGCGAGACACGCGAGATAAACAGCTACGCCCAGGCACGCGCCGGCGAAATCATCGCCAACGTAATCCACCGCATAGAGCAGGCAGGATTCAAAGTAGCCGACCTTCCGGCAGGAATCGTCCTCACCGGACGCGCATCCCGCATGCGCCGGATGGCCGAACTCTTCGAGACACAGACAAAGATGAAAGTGCGCATCGCACCCGCCGACAACAGCGTGCGGCCGGGCACCACAGGCGCCGACCCCGTCGACAGCCTCGACATCATGGCCCTGGCCGCATGGCCCGTCTTCGACAACGAAAGCGACCTCACCGACATCCCCGCAGTCGACGACCCCGCAATCGACGACCACAACGAATATGAGCAGCCCTTCGACGACCCCCGCATAGCCGGCAATACCCGCGGACGCCGCGGCCGCGACATCGACGACAGCGAACTCCTCTCCGACGACCCCGACGACGACGATTACTACAGCAACCGCCGGCACGGAGAAGACAAAAAGAAGAAAAAAGTCAAGACACCACGACGCCACGACAATTTCACCGGCGACATAGACGACGATGGAGACACCGACGGAGACACCGACGACAACGGCAGCCGCTTCGGAAGCATGCGCCGCTTCATCTCCAAGATCGGACGCGGAATCATCGGCACACAAGGCCCCGACGACATAGACGAATAATCTGCAACACCCTACCAATATGGCACCCGACGATACAGAATATCTCAACAAATACGAAAACAACAGCGACGAGCCAAACCATATCGTGGTCATAGGCGTCGGCGGCGGCGGCAACAACGCCGTCAACTACATGTACCGGCAGGACATACAGAGCGTCTCCTTCGTCGTAGCCAACACCGACAGGCAGGCACTTGAATCCTCGCCGGTGCCCAACAAGCTCCTTCTCGGACCCACCGTCACCCGCGGACGCGGAGCCGGCGCCAAGCCCGAGCGCGCACGCGCGGCAGCCGAGGAGAGCGCCACCGACATCGACAAAGTGTTCGACGACGACGTCGACATGGTGTTCGTCACCGCAGGCATGGGTGGAGGCACAGGCACAGGCGCCGCACCCGTCGTGGCGCGCATAGCCCGAGAGCGAGGACTCCTCACCATAGGCATCGTCACCATACCCTTCCTCTTCGAAGGTCTGCGCAAAATCAACAAAGCCCTCGCAGGCGCCGAAGAAATGAGCAAATACGTCGACGCGCTTCTCGTCATAAACAACGAGCGGCTCACCGACATCTACCCCGACGAAATCTTCGAGGAAGCCTTCGCAAAGGCCGACGACACCCTCGCCACAGCCGCACGTTCCATATCCGAAATAATAACCAACGAAGGATACATCAACCTCGACTTCAACGACGTCGACACCACCCTGCGCGACGGCGGCACGGCCATCATATCCATCGGCTACGGCGAAGGCGAGAACCGCGTCACCAAGGCCATCGAAGACGCGCTCAACTCGCCGCTGCTCAACAACACCGACGTGTTCACCAGCAAGCACCTGCTCTTCAACCTCTGCTATTCCCGAGAGGCCGAGGACAAGTTCAAGGCACGCGAGGCACGCGAGTTCAACGAATTCGTAAGCAAAATCGACCCGCAGGTGGAAGTCATCTGGGGTATCAAGTACGACGAGACCCTCGGCAACAAAGTCAAGCTCACCGTGCTCGCCTCAGGCTTCGACATCACCATCCGCGAGAACAGCCAGGGCACGCCCGACATCGTCCTCACAGGCGAGCAGACCGGCAGCAAAGCCGCCGAACCCGACACCATCGACACAAAAAAACTCACCGACTGGTACGGCGACGACAAGATAGGCGAGACCATACGCACCCAGGACCGACAGCGCTACATCATACTCGACGACGACAGCCTCGACAACGACGAGGTCATAGAGCGATTCGAGAAAAACCCCGCCTACAACCGCGACCGCCGCGTGGCCCAGAACATCAAGGGACGCACACCGGCCCCGGCCGCCGAACAGCGCACAGCCCCGGCCGCCGACCCCAACAGCATCAACTTCATGGACGAAGAATGAAAAAACATCTCGTCATCAGCACCGGCGCAGGCATGAGCGCCGAAAGCGGCATATCGACATTCCGCGACGCAGGAGGCCTGTGGGAAAAATACCCCGTCATGCAGGTCTGCAGCGCCGACGGCTTCGCGCGCGACCCCGCCATCGTCCACAAATTCTACAACGAGCGGCGCGCCCAGCTCGACACCGTCAGTCCAAACGCCGGCCACCGGGCCCTCGTCGACCTCGAGCAGCACTTCGATGTCGACGTCATCACCCAGAACGTCGACGACCTCCACGAACGCGCCGGAAGCACGCGCGTGCACCATCTTCACGGCGAACTACGCAAAGTGCGCGCCATCGACGACGACACCCTTGTCTACACCCTACGCCCGAGAGAGTGCACCACGCCCGACACACGCATCGACGGCCACGCCGTGCGCCCCCACATCGTATTCTTCCAGGAAGCCGTGCCGGAGTTCGAGCCCGCCACAAAGATAGTGGCCGGCGCCGACATCTTCGTCATCATCGGCACCACACTCAGCGTCTATCCCGCAGCAGCTCTGCTGCGCTATGTGCGCCCCGGCACACCCGTCTACTATATAGACCCCAACCCCGCCGACGTGCCCGCCGACGTCCACGTCATCCGCGCCGGCGCATCCGAAGGCATAGCCGAGCTTGCCCGCATCTTACTGGACAAAAAATGAGAAGGTGTTTCAATTAGTTCTGCATGGTGTCTTTTCACCACCCTGTTATTGACAATGATTATGAAACAACCTCCGAATCTGTCCGCAGCCGATTCCCTCTATATATTGCCCGCGTCGACCGCACCCGCCGCGCCATTCGATGCAAGCATAGACCATGCTCTCGAGGCAGCCGTAGAGAAAGAGCCCATCGACCTGTCGCTCTTCCGCAGCATCATCGCCGAAGCATCCGCGCCCCCGGCATGGATGCAGGGATGCGAGCCCGAGCCACGCATCATACATCCCGCAGGCCACTCAGTGGTGCTCGGCGTCCTCGCCCTCCTTTTCGTGGCATGTCTGATGGCATTCAGCTACTTCGGACGAGCCATCACCGCAAGCGTGCAGGACCTCTGGAGCGTCCGCCGACGCGAAAACGCCTTCGACGAAGGCAGTCCGGGCCGACGGCGCGTGCAGCTGCTGCTCGCCCTGCAGTTCGCAGCCTACGGCGGTGTGCTCCTCTACGCAGCCATGTCGCCGGGACCCGCCACCGACGCCCGCGGAGCACTCGTCGACACCCTCCGCCTCATGGGGCTCGCAGCCGCCTACTACGCCTTCCAGTACTGCGCCTACGGCATCACCGCCTACACATTCGCTCCCGACCAATCCCGCGCCGCACGATGGCTCGACGGATTCAGCGCCTCCCAGGGCCTGGCAGGCATGCTGCTGGCCATTCCCACCCTCGGACTCGTGTTTTATCCTGATGCCTCCATAGGCTTTCTTATTGCCGCCGCAGTCATCTATTTAGCCGCACGATTGATATTTATTGCCAAAGGTTTTAGAATTTTTTACACCGGAGTAGGCTCATTAGTCTATTTTATTTTGTACCTTTGCACCCTTGAAATAGTACCCGTCATTTGCATTGCGGCCATAGCAGCGGCCATTGTAAGGGTCAATTAGTCGTGACACATTCTCACTAAACGCGTTAATATAGTGATTATCAAAAAGATTTTAGTTTCTCAGCCGAAGCCCGAATCCGAAAAATCGCCTTATTTCGAGATTGCTGAAAAATATGGCGTAGATATAGTGTTCCGTCCTTTCATCAAAGTGGAAGGTCTCTCGGCTAAGGATTTCCGCGCACAGAAAATTAACATTGCCGACTATACAGCCATCATATTCACAGCCAAGACTGCCGTCGACAATTTCTTCCGTCTTGCCGAAGAAACGCGCGTAAGCATTCCCGACACTCAGAAATATTTCTGCTCGTCCGAAAGCATCGCCAACTACCTGCAGAAATACATCATCTACCGCAAGCGCAAAATCTTCGCATCCAAGACAGGCAAGCTCGCCGACATCATACCCGCTATGGTCAAGCACAAGACCGAGCGCTACCTCTTCGCTGTCAGCGACGTGCACAACGGAAAAGACTCCAAGCTGCTCACCGACAGCAAAGTCAACTTCACGCCCGCCGTGATGTACCGCACCGTCAGCAACGACTTCGCACCCGACGAACCGTTCGACTACGACATGCTCGTGTTCTTCAGCCCCCAGGGCATACAGTCGCTCATGAAGAACTTCCCCGACTTCAAGCAGGGCGACATCAGCATCGCCACTTTCGGAGCCACTACAGCCGCCGCAGCGCAGGAAGCAGGACTCCGCATCGACATCGGCGCCCCCACTCCCGAGGCACCGTCCATGACACTCGCCATCGACAAGTACCTCGCCAAAAACCAGCCACAGGAATAAAGAACGTCCCCCACACCGTGGAACGCAATTTACGACTATACAAGAAACAGCGCCTCTGTTCGCCCACAGCGATCGAGGCGCTGTTTGCCCGCACCCCCGACTGCTCCGGAGCGCTGGCCTACCCGCTCCGCGCCGTGTGGCGACCCGACCCCGGACGCCGAAGCGACGCGCCCCTGGCATTCGTCATCGTAGTCCCCAAGCGCAGGCTGCGCCATGCCGTCGACCGGGTGCTGATGCGCCGACGCATACGCGAGGCTTTCCGCCTCCACCACGCCGAGCATCCGCTCCCCGAAGGAGCGCGCACCGACGTAGCCTTCGTCTACGTTGCATCAAAGCCCGAACCCTACGAAACCGTAGAGCGGGCCATGCACAAACTTCTCTCCAAACTATCATCCTGACCCCTCTCTCGTCCATGACACTCGCCGCCCGCATCCTGTCCATCCCGGTGCTCTTCTACAGGGCGGCTATATCCCCGCTTTTCCCCCCATGCTGCCGCTTCACCCCCACATGCAGCGCCTACGCCCTTGAGGCCCTGCGCCGCCACGGCGCGCTGCGCGGCTCATGGCTCGCCATAAAAAGAATCCTGCGTTGCCATCCCTGGGGAGGCAGCGGCTACGACCCAGTGCCATGACCGACGCCCACACCCACAACCTCGCAGCCGGACCCGACGCCGTCATCAACATCGAGCCCGACACGCAGCTGCCATCCGAAGGCAGCTTCAGCACAGGCGTGCACCCGTGGCGAAGCGCCGAAGCCGCAACACTGTGGCCACTGGTGGAAACCATCGCCTCCGACCCGAGCATAGTCGCCATAGGCGAGTGCGGAATAGACCGTCTGCGAGGCGCAGACATGGAAACACAGACCGAACTGCTGCGCCGCCACGCCATACTCGCCGAAAACCTCGCCAAACCACTCATCATCCACTGCGTGCGCGCATGGGCCGAACTTCTGGCCGTGCACGCATCCGTACGCCCCTCCGTGCCATGGATAGTCCACGGATTCCGGGGCGCGCCCGCCCTTGCCCGTCAGCTCCTCGACGCAGGCATGCACATCTCCCTGGGCGAGCACTTCCGTCCCGACACCGCCGCCATCATCCCCCCCGGACGCCTGCACGTCGAGACCGACACCTCATCACTCCCCATCCGGGAAATAGCCGCGCGAGTAAGCGCAGCACGCCATACGAAACTTTAACCCCATAATCCCAATATTCCCATGATCCTCAACCTCATCGCATTCACCTCCGTGCTCCACGACTCCTCCATGGTGCGCGACTCCCACGAAGCCCTCATCTCAGAGCTCGAAAAACACTTCGACAAAGTCAACATCCTCTCTGCCGACGAAGCCCGCGAGCTGCCCGACGGCGACTTCCGCGCACTCTTCATAGCCACCGGCGGCGTGGAGTGCCAGGTAAAGGACGCCTTCAACTCACTCCCCGACCCCGCGCTGCTCGTGGCCGACGGCACACACAACTCCCTCGCCGCATCCCTCGAGATAGCCTCATTCCTGCGCCAGCACGGACTGGCAAGCGAAGTAGTCCACGGCACCGTCAGCCAGATAGCCGAACGCCTCGTCCAGCTCAGCCGCCTCCACGACGTACGGTCCAAACTCGCCGGACGCCGCATAGGAGTCATCGGCACACCCTCCGACTGGCTCATATCCTCCGGTCTCGATCCCGAAGCCGCAAAAGAACGCTGGGGCATAGAACTCGTCCATCTTCCCCTCGAGCGCGTCTACGAATACTACGACCAGATCACCGACGCCGAAGTAGCCGACGCCTGCGAGACACTGAAAGCACGCGCCAAGAGCCGCGTCGAACCCACCGACGAAGACATAACCAAGGCCATGCGCCTCGCCGTAGCCATCAAGCGCCTCGTTGCCGAAGAAGGCCTCGCAGCAATCACCCTCGCATGCTTCCGACTGCTCGAACGCACAGCCACCACCGGCTGCCTCGCACTCTCCATCCTCAACGACGAAGGCATCATGGCAGGATGCGAAGGAGACCTGCAGACACTCTTCACCATGATGCTCGTGCAGGCCGCCACTGGCAAGGCATCCTTCATGGCCAACCCATCCAAAATCGACACCTACAGCAACGAAGTCGTAATGGCCCACTGCACAATCGGCATCAACCAGACACAGGGATTCATCCTCCGCAACCACTTCGAGTCGCTCAGCGGCGTGGCCATCCAGGGCGCACTTCCCCAAGGCAAAGTCACCGTAATAAAAGTCGGCGGTACCGACCTCGACCGCTACTTCGTCACCTCGGCCTACCTCCAGGAAAACCTCAACCACCACAACATGTGCCGCACGCAGGTGCGCCTCCACTTCAACCAGCCCGCCTCCTACTTCCTCCGCAACAGCATCGGCAACCACCACGTAATCCTCATCGGCGACCACGCCGAAGTGCTCAACGACCTCCTCAACGCCGCCGGCTGCACACGCGTCAAGTAGTCCGCCACACTCCCCCGCGCCTTCCGCCAGACACAGGAAAGCGCATGCACAACGACACAAAAAATAAACGGCATAGTTATCACTTATGCCGTTTATTTTTTAGACCCCGTTATTGAGGAACGGGGTCTTCCATTCAGTGTCAACAACCATGTTGAAAACTGTTGAAACTCTCTCAGCAAATATCAACAACATTATTTGCAAATCCCGCATCCTTTTCCTATTGGAAATCCTCCCCGCCCACGCAACATTTTTCCACACAAAGTTTAAGCCGCCTTATCAACCCCTTTTTATACAGCTTAACACGGAAATCTCGACGAAAATTATTAACTTTGCACATTATTAACACAATGTAGATAAAGCAGCTAATTCTTTATTGGTCATGGTATAAGGCTGTTCATAAAGATTGAAAACCTCAGTTCGGAGTGCAATAACCCATATTTGCAAGCTTTTGCCCGGAAAGTTATTGCCGTTATTTACAGCCTCTACTATTACTTCTGAAGAATTTATTTTTAAAATATAATCTAATAAAGAATATAATGACTGTCGAAAAAGGCTATGTCGACGCACCCGTCCCCGACGGTGTTGATATCGTTGCCGAGATACGTCGGCTCAAAAAAGAAAAGCAGGCTGTCGTCCTCGCCCACTACTATCAGAGCGGCGACATCCAGGATATAGCCGACCACGTCGGCGACTCGCTGGCAATGGCACAATACGCCGCCACACTCCGCGACGCAAAAATCATCGTCGTCTGCGGAGTGCACTTCATGGGAGAGACCGCCAAGCTCCTCTGCCCCGACAAGAAAGTGCTCATCCCCGACACCAACGCCGGATGCTCACTGGCCGACAGCTGCCCACCCGAAGCCTTCGAGGCATTCGTCAAGGCCCACCCGGACCACACCGTCGTCAGCTACGTCAACACATCAGTCGGCGTCAAGGCTCTCACCGACATCGTCGTCACCAGCGGCAACGCACGCAAGGTCATCGACAGCCTTCCTGCCGACGAGAAGATAATCTTCGGACCCGACCGAAACCTCGGAAATTACATAAACGCGCAGACCGGCCGCCGGATGCTCCTCTGGGACGGCGCATGCCATGTGCATGAGCTCTTCTCCGCCGAGAAAATCGCCGCGCTCAAGGACCGGCATCCCGAAGCACGCGTGCTTGTCCACCCCGAGTGCAAGCGCCCGCTCACTCTGCTCGCCGACTGTGTAGGATCCACGGCGGCCCTCCTCAAATATGCGCAGGAGAATCCCGCCACCGAATTCATCGTAGCCACCGAGAGCGGCATCCTCCACGAGATGCGCCGCCTGTGCCCCGGCAAGACGTTCATCCCGGCGCCGCCGAGCGACAGCACATGCGGCTGCAACGATTGCGCGTTCATGAAACTCATCACCATGGAAAAGCTCTACAACACCCTCCGCTACGAGCTTCCCGAAATCAACATCGATCCCGCCATTGCCGACCGTGCGCGCCGACCCATCGACTGCATGCTTGAACTTTCATAAGAATTATTCCCGCTATGAACTATAATCCGCAAGAGATAGAACCGCGCCTGCAGCAATACTGGCGCGACAACAACATCTATAAAGTGGAGGCCGACTCCACACGTCCCAAATTCTATGTGCTCGACATGTTCCCCTACCCGTCGGGCGCAGGTCTGCATGTGGGCCATCCGCTCGGCTACATCGCCAGCGACATTTATTCGCGCTACAAGCGCCTCAAAGGCTTCAACGTGCTCCACCCCATGGGCTACGACGCCTACGGACTCCCCGCCGAGCAGTACGCCATACAGACGGGACAGCATCCCGAGACCACGACCACACAGAACATCGCGCGCTATCGCTCGCAGCTCGAGAAAATAGGTTTCTGCTACGACTGGAGCCGAGAGATACGCACCTGCGATCCCTCCTACTACAAATGGACACAATGGGCCTTCAAGCGCATGTTCGAGAGCTACTACGACACCGCTGCCGACGCCGCACGCCCCGTAGCCGACCTCGTGGCGCATCTTGAGAAGCACGGCACCGAAGGCCTCCATGCCGCCGGCTCGAAAGAACTGTCATTCACGGCCGCCGAATGGCAGGCCATGGACGAGCGGGCCAAGAGCGACGCCCTCATGAACTGGCGCATCGCCTACCTTGGCAACTCCATGGTCAACTGGTGTCCCGCCCTCGGCACAGTTCTCGCCAACGACGAAGTGAGCGAGGGCCTCAGCCTGCGCGGAGGATATCCCGTCGAGCAGAAAATGATGTATCAGTGGTGCCTGCGCGTCAGCGCCTATGCAGGACGTCTGCTCAAAAGTCTCGACACACTCGACTGGACCGACTCTCTCAAGGAAACGCAGCGCAACTGGATAGGCCGCAGCGAAGGCGCCGAGATGCACTTCGCCATCGACGGCTCCGACGTCGTGCTCGACATCTTCACCACCCGTGCCGACACCGTCTTCGGCGTCACATTCATGGTGCTCGCACCCGAGAGCGCCTACGTCGACATGGTCACCACCCCCGACCGACGCGAGGCTGTCCGTGCCTACGTGGAAGCCACCAAGCGCAAGACCGAGCGCGAGCGCATGATCGACAAGAAAGTCAGCGGCGAATTCACCGGAGCCTACGCCATCAACCCCCTCAGCGGCGCCCGCGTGCCTGTCTACGTCAGCGACTATGTGCTCGCCGGCTACGGCACGGGAGCCATTATGGCCGTGCCGGCCCACGACAGCCGCGACTACGCCTTCGCCCGCCACTTCGATCTTCCCGTCATTCCCCTCATCGAGGGCGCCGACGTGTCGGAGGAGAGCTTCGACGCCAAAGAAGGCCGCATGATCAATTCCGAAGGCCCCGAACTCAACCTCAACGGCATGGAAGTGAAAGACGCCATCGCCGCCGCCAAGCGCTTCATCGAGGAGAAAGGAATAGGTCGCGTAAAAGTCAACTACCGCCTGCGCGACGCCATCTTCAGCCGCCAGCGCTACTGGGGCGAACCATTCCCCGTATATTATAAGGACGGCATCCCCTGCCTCCTGCCCGACAGCGAGCTGCCGCTGCTCCTGCCCGAAATCAGCAGCTACAGGCCCACGGCCGACGGCGAGCCCCCTCTGGCACGCGCCGAGCACTGGTGCACCCCCGAAGGCTACCGGCTCGAGCTCAACACCATGCCGGGATTCGCAGGCTCCTCGGCCTACTATCTGCGCTACATGGACCCCCACAACTCCGAAGCTCTCGTAAGCCCCGAGGCCAACGCCTACTGGCGCAACGTCGACCTCTACATCGGCGGCACAGAGCATGCCACCGGCCACCTCATCTACAGCCGCTTCTGGAACAAGTTCCTCTTCGACCTCGGCGCAGTAGTCGAAGACGAGCCCTTCCGCAAGCTCATCAACCAGGGCATGATCCAGGGACGAAGCAATTTCGTCTACCGCATTAAAGACACTAACACTTTTGTGTCGGCCGACCTCAAGGACCAATACGACACCACCGCCATCCATGTCGACGTCAACATCGTCAGCAACGACGTGCTCGACACCGACGCCTTCCGCGCATGGCGACCCGACTATGCCGACGCCGAGTTCGTGCTCAACGCCGACGGAAAGTATATCTGCGGCTACGCCGTAGAGAAAATGTCCAAGTCAATGTTCAACGTAGTCAATCCCGACGACATCGTGGAGCGTTACGGCGCCGACACGCTCCGCCTCTACGAGATGTTCCTCGGCCCGCTCGAGCAGAGCAAGCCATGGGACACCAACGGCATCGACGGCGTAAACCGCTTCCTCAAGAAATTCTGGGGACTCTACTTCAAGGGCGACACGCTCCTCGTCGACGACGCCGAGCCCACCGCCGACAATCTCCGAAGCCTCCACAAGCTCATAAAGAAAGTAGGTGCCGACATCGAGAACTTCTCGTTCAACACCTCCGTAGCCGCGTTCATGATCTGCGTCAACGAACTCTCGCAGCAGAAATGCACCTCGCGTGCCATTCTCGAGCCGCTGCTCGTGGTGATTGCACCCTTCGCCCCGCACATCGCCGAAGAACTCTGGCATGCCGCCCTCGGCCACACCCGCTCCATTGTCGACGCCGCATGGCCTGCCTTCAACGAAGAATACCTGCGCGAGAGCAGCGTCAACTACGCCGTCAGCTTCAACGGCAAGGCACGCTTCAACATGCAGATGCCCGCCGATGCGTCCGCAGCCGATGTAGAAGCGGCAGCCCTCGCCCACGAAAGCTCCGCGCGCTGGCTCGAAGGAAAGACCGTGCGCAAGGTAATAGTGGTGCCCGCCAAGATTGTCAACATTGTAGTGTCTTGAGCCGCGCAATAAAAGCCGCCGAAAGACGTTAATATAGCGATATTACAGCATGAAACAGCCGCGTACCATAATATTCGCCTCCCACAACGCCCACAAGGTTGAGGAAATGCGCCGCATCTGCGGCCCCGCCTTCCGCATCCTCTCGCTGGCCGACATGGGATGCGACACCGACATCCCCGAGGACGGCTCCACCCTGGCCGAGAACGCCGAGGCTAAAGCCCGGTGGGTGTACGAACGATATGGCACGGAATGTTTCGCCGACGACACCGGTCTCGAGGTAGAAGCCCTCGGCGGTGCGCCGGGAGTGCACACGGCCCGCTTTGCCGGACCCGCATGCGACCCCGCGGCCAATGTGGCGCTCCTTCTGGAGCGCCTCAGCGGCGCGACGGACCGCAGCGCATGCTTCCGCACGGTAATAGCCCACATTGCAGCCGACGGCACCCTCACACGCTTCGACGGCATAGCCCGCGGAACTATCGCCGGCAGCCGCATGGGCGACGCCGGATTCGGCTACGACCCCGTATTCATCCCCGAAGGACACACCCGCAGTTTCGCGCAGATGGCGCCCGACGAGAAGAATGCCATAAGCCACCGCGGACGTGCCACTGCCCAACTCATCGACTTCCTACAATCGTCACTCCAATGATAAAGCGACTTTACCTGTTTCTCCTCATATCGCTCCTTGCCGCCGGTGCAGCCTTTGCACAGGCCACCGGCACATGGAATCTGATGCCCGTGTACGGCGGCGCGGCCGAGCGCCTCGTCGACACACCCGACAAGGTGTACTACCTTTCGTCCGGACATCTTTTCTCCTACGACAAGGAAGCCGACGAGACGCGCCACTACTCATCCGTCAACTCCCTCAACGACGTAGACGTCACCCTCATTGCCTACAATCCCCGGGGGCGCTACCTCGCCGTGGTCTACTCCTCCCACAACATCGACCTCCTCTACGACAACGGCCGTGTGGTGAATCTTCCCGACATCCGCGACGCCAACATTTCATCCGACAAGACCGTCTCATCCATCGATTTCACCCCGGACGGACGCATGTATGTGGCCACAGGTTTCGGATTCGTCGCGTTCGACGACAGCAAACACCGCGTGGCCGACAGCGGCATCTACAACGAAGCCTTCGTCTATGCCGGAGAGATTGGAGGCCATGTGGTCCTTGTGAAAGGCAACGAAATCTACGCATCGCCGGTCGATACACGCCACAACTCTTTTGACTCATTCACCAGGATAGCCAATTTGCCGGGTACAGGCGCTGTTATGCACCGGCTCGGCACCGAACGTCTCGTGGCGAGAAACACTCTTGCCACGAGCTCCAACAAATACTACATCGTCACGCCCGACTTCGCAGGAGCTTCAGCAGCCGTCACCACCATCGACAACGGCATCATGCGCATGGACTTCTGCGATGCACCCGACGGCAGCATCTACTTTGCCTCCGGCACCGTCATGCGCAACATTCAGCCCGACGGCACCGTCAAAGTAGTGAGCACGATGCCTTCCGGTTTATACAACAAAACTCTCTTCACGCGCGTCGGCACAGCCTCCATATGGGCCTCCGACTTCACAGGCGTCGGAGAGTACTCCGTGTCCGATGCAGGCACCCTGACCATGCTCCGCGACCATGCCAAGCCCGAATCGCTCACATGCTCCTGGCCTGCCTTCATGACCCTCTCTCCCGACGGCAGCCGCATCTACATCTCCAACGTCGGCTACGATCCCATACTGGGCTATCTGACATCCGGCGACCAGGCTTTCTCCTTGCAGCAGACCACGAATATCATAGAAAACGGAATGGTCAGCGACGTCACATGCTACAATATCGACAACACCGGCAAGGTGATGACAGGAGGCACACACGAGCCCGTAGAAGACCCTTCCGACCCCTCTGTCTACTACATCGCCAACTTCCAGAAAGGCATATACAGAATTAAGGACGGCGAGCAGGTGGGACATATAGCAAGAGCTCAGATGCCTTTCTCCGAAAGCTGGGCACAGTGGGTGCACGATGTCCGAATCGACCGTCACGGCAATTTGTGGATGGGCATATGGACAGCCAACGGCCGAAACCCCATATACATTCTTCCCGCCGATAAACTGCAGGATATGGACCACATTCAGCCGGCCGACTGGCTGATTCCCGCCGTTTCATCCTACAGCCACGGTTCGGGCATTGTGTCTCTGATGCACTCCCGCACCAACAACGTACTGTACTCCTCGCACCACAACATGCGCGGTTTGCTCGTCTACGACCACAAAGGCACAGAGACAAACCTGGCCGACGACACCCACAGCGTCTTCACCACTTTCGTCGACCAGGACGGAGCGCAGAACACCATATCCAACGTGATACGCATGGTCGAAGACCCGCAGGGACAGATATGGGTATGCCATGAAAGAGGCATATTTGTGATTCCGGATATAGCCACGGCCATACGCAGCAACGTCCTCTATGCCCGAAAGCCGAAAGTGGCGCGCAACGACGGCACCAACTACGCCGACTATCTTCTCGACGGCGAGCCGGTGATGGACATAAGCGTCGACCCGGCCGGCCGCAAATGGATTGCCACTAAAAATTCCGGCGCATACCTCGTCAGCGCCGACGGCACGCAGATTCTCGAAAACTACACCACCGAAAACTCATCGCTGCCGTCCAACAAGGTGCTCTCCGTAGTGGCCGACCCGCAGTCAAGCTACATCTATTTCGGCACGGAGAAAGGCGTCGTGTGCTACAGCAGCTCCGCATCGCCGGCAGCAGAGGACTATTCCGACGTCTACGCCTACCCCAATCCCGTACGCCCCGACTACACCGGATGGATCACCATCACTGGGCTCATGGACAACTCGCTTGTGAAAATTACCGATGCCGCAGGCAATCTCGTCCACCAGGGCACAAGCGAAGGCGGAATGTACCTCTGGAACGGCTGCAGCATGGCAAACCAACGCGTGCGCTCCGGCGTTTACTTTGTGTTCGCTTCTCAGAACGCCGCGGGCTCGGCATCGGGCAAGCCCGTTACTAAAATTATGGTGATAAACTGATGGACAATAGTTTACTTAAATATAAAGACGAACGCGACAAAAGCTACGGTGTGGCAGGCATGGCCATAGCCGTTGTCGCCTACGATTGCGAGGACATGCTCGCTTCCGTTTCAATGGATGCCGACCCGGGACATGCCATTGAATTCGGTTCTGAATTTTATTTCAACGGCAATCCGCGTCTTTCGGCCAAAATTGCATGGACCGAACTTCTTAAGCAGTTTCGCCTGGCCACCGGTCTGCTTGTGGCCAATGCAATGAGCCGCAACTATGTGCAGCATCGGCGGCGCCTTTCTTTCGATACAGAGAAGGCACTCCGAGAAATCATCCACGCCTGCGGAGCCGAGGACGAGACACAGCTCGACGACGACGAGATTGACGCCGTGATCGAGCGCAACTTCGAGTTCTTCAACCGTCTCTTCCAGATGCAGGCAGTCCACGAGGCAGCCCATTCGCTTGCCTCGCAGCTTGTGGAGCGGCGCACACTCACACCCGCCGAAGTCGTCGACCGCCTCGCATCGATGATGCGCTATCTGTAGAGAAACCTTTTCCCTATCGCAAACCAGGAAAAGCAGGATACAGCCGTGACCGCACAGGTGATAAGCGATAGTCTGGCAATTGCAGAACACCCCTCGAACCATCCGCATTGCAGCGACACCAGCAGTATGGGCATATGATATAGATACATATCATACGACACGTTGTTGACGTTGAGTTTTTGCAGAAACCCGAAGTTGCCGGCGAACGAAAACAACAGAGTGGCCGTAGACACCACGAGCGGACTTATAATTATCTCATAATATGGCATATTGCTTGCCGTAAGGACGATAAGCAAAACAATGATTGCTATTCCTATGCGGTGCTTCATGAAAAAATCATGAACAAAATAGATAAGCACGCCTGTGTAAAAATACATCAGCTGTCCGAACACCTGACGTGAGAGAATATTATATATCTCCTTATCCGTTGTCAGATATAAATGGCTGAAACACAATCTGTACGCCATAGACATCACATATATTCCCACAACCGTCCACACTACGTTCCTGAGAGAGTTCCCTCTCTTTTTGTGCAGCATAGCGATGATAGCGGAGAATATGGGAATGGAAATATACAGCAACACCTCTATTTTTATAGTCCACAACGACCCGTTCACAGCATGCACCGGAAGGCTTTGGAACACTCCCGGAAGTTCCGGTTCAAGAAAATTCAGAAACACCGCATTGCTGACCACATACTTCAGCCAGTCTATGTTGAAAAAGTATTCTTTCCACGACAACGTGCTGAAAGCTACCAGTCCGAACGCACAGAGCAGAACTATAAATAGATACGGCGGAAGAATCCTTCTGGCGCGTCTCAGCAGGTAAGGTCTTATGCCGCCCGAGCTCAGCCAGCTTTTATACACAAGAAATCCGCTTAATGCGAAGAATCCCCCCACCGCATTGTAGCTCGACGTAGGCATCGCAAAATCAGTGCCGTACACCAGATTGAAATGAGCTGTTATCACGCACATGGCGAGATAATAGCGCACCGCCCCCATGTTGTTGGCATACTTGCCACTTGCTTTCGCTTTCTCCACGCCTACATCACATTTCCTGTTTCCCCATCGCGCGCCGCAACGCAAGCGCTGCCTCCGGGCCGAGGTTGAATATAAGATCAAGCACGCTCAGGCCGTCCAGAAAACCTAATTCTGCCTGTCGCACCTGCCAGTATGCGCCTACCGACCCCGCAGGAGGCATTTTCACGCTCTCTGACGCGTCGTAACTGATTTTCGTGTCAATCATCAGTATCTTGCACACAGCCTCGTTCACGGCCTTTATTTGTGCCTCCAGAGCCGTTCCCTCTTCAGGAAACAGCGCCGGAGCCAGCCTGTCGATATAAAACTCATAGAAAGGCGTGCGTCCGTAGGCCGACGCCAGCGACGTAGCGTGCACTGCCTGCCATCGTCCGTGCCCGCTTATGCGCACATCGGTCCACCGCGCGTTGGGCACGCCGTGAGGCGCCTGCACAGGCACCGTCAGCATCAGTCGGCCGCGCGTGTCGGCCACCTCGTAGCGGTGGGTCTCCTTGCGCCGTTTGTCGTATGGAGCGTGCATCGCTATGTCCACATGCGCGCATTGCCCCATCAGCGCATAATATGCGGCCGACGGGGCAAGTGCGGGAGGTAGTAATAATTTTTCCGTCATTTATCCGGATTGGCGTCCTTGAGTATGCGGTTCCAGCGTATGCCGCCGTTCAGAAGGCTGCGGTCTCGGTCGAAGCTGATGAGCACACGCATCGGAGTGCCCACCACATGGTCTTCCGGCACGAAACCCCAGAAGCGCGAGTCCTGCGAGTTGTCGCGGTTGTCGCCCATCATGAAGTAATAGTCCATCGCAAAGGTATAGGCCTGTGCCGGCTTGCCGTCGATAAACACCGTGCCGTCATCAGCCAGCCACGAGTTCGTGTGGCCCTCATAGTTGCGTATCACCCTGTGATACATCTTCCATGCCGACGGCGACATCTTCACGGTCATGCCCTTCTTGGGGATCAGCACGCCATGCTCGCCGCCGTAGTTGCTCAGAGTCCATTCTTCGGCCAGGCCTTCCGGGAAGAGATTCAGCGCAGCGCCGTCCGTGGCGAACACATCGCCGAATTTCACCGCGTCGTGCAGCGTTCCGTCGGCACGCAGCTCGGCTATCATCTGCTGCGTCATAGGCATCACATAGAAGAAATCGTTGGCCTGCGCGCCGGGCAGTATGGCCGAAAGCCTCATGCGGTCCGTGCCTTCGGCCATCAGAGCCTGCACGTCGCCCTGGGCTATGCCAAGCGCGTGCATACGGTCCTCGTCGATCGGACGGCTCACTGCCGCTATGTAGTTGAACTGCACATTCTCCGGCATAGCCTGCGCCTTGCCGTCGATGTAGATGGTGTCGTTTACTATGCGCAGCCGTTCGCCGGGCAGGCCCACCGCGCGTTTCACAAAGTTCTGCCTGCGGTCCACAGGGCGGTAGATCACCTCGCCGAACTGTTCCGGATTCTGCCTTATGGTCTCGCGGCCGTAGCGCTTCACCAGCAGGTCGTAATACTCCGGCGACTCCTCGTAGCGGGCACACACAGTGTCGCCCGCAGGAAAGTTGAACACCACGATGTCGCCGCTCTCCACGCCGCGAAGGCCGCGAAGGCGGCGATATTCGTTGCTCGGGCTGTCAAGATAGCTCTTGCAGCCCAGCACCGGCAGCTTGTTGTGCACAAGAGGAAAATGCACAGGCGTCATGGGCACGCGCGGACCGTACATCAGCTTGTTCACCCACAGGTAGTCGCCCGTCAGAAGCGTCTTTTCAAGCGACGACGACGGTATCTGGTAATTCTGTCCCACGAAGGCGAACACGAAGTAAACAAGCACCAGCGCGTACACGATCGCGTCCACCCAGCTCATCACTCCGGTCACGGCCTTGTTCTTGCTCTTCTTCCACCACGTCAGAGGGATGTACCCGGTGATGTAGATATCGAACAGCAGCACCAGGCCCAGAGCCCACCACGGGCTGCCAAGCCAGGCCACCCATGCCAGGTAGATGAGCCCAACTATGCCGAAACGCACCCAGCGGGTGGTTTTCACCTGCGAGATGCGTTCGTGGAAATCACTTTTGAAATCCTTGCTCATTTGTAGCTTACGGGTATTTCGCGCGATATGGAGTTGTCAAGTGAGATAAGGGTTTCAGTCCCGACTACGCCGGGTATCATCTGTATCTTGTTGTTCAGAAGATCCATCAGATGCTCATTGTCGCGGGCATAAAGTTTCACCAGCAGTGTGTAAGGACCGGTGGTGAAATGACACTCCACAATCTCCGGAATCTTCTCGAATTCGGGCACGGCGTCGCGGTACATGGCGCCGCGTTCAAGCGTCACGCCTATATAAGTGCAGGTGCTGTAGCCCAGCACATGGGGGTCCACCGAGTAGCCCGAGCCGGTGATTACATTCATGTCTATCATGCGTTGGATGCGCTGGTGGATGGCTGCGCGGCTCACTCCGCATTCTATTGCTACGTCTTTTGAGGGGATGCGTGCGTTGTGCATCACAATCTTGAGAATGTGTCTGTCAAGATTGTCAATTTTGTCCATATGTGGCATTGTACTGAAATTTTTTACAAAAGTAACAAATTTCTATCAAATACAAGCAATATTGTCTCAAAAAACCGCAAAATATGTCGCATAACATACTTTTAACTCCCTATCACATCCCACTTTGCAAAAATATTCAACTTCTCGGCACTTTCTTGCGCTTAGGCGAGAAAATACTGTTCCATTTCAGACGGATCACACCGAACACAGCTTCGCCGAATATCGACGAATTCATCTTCGAAGTGCCGAGCACGCGGTTCACGAACACAATAGGCACCTCTGCCACCTTGAAGCCCATCTGATGCGCCGTAAATTTCATCTCTATCTGAAAAGCATACCCTTTGAACTTGATTGCATCCAGGTCGAATGCCTCGAGCACACGCCTGCGGTAGCACACAAATCCGGCCGTAGTGTCGTGAACGGGCAGCCCCGTCACCAGCCGCACATATTTCGACGCGTAGTACGACATCAGCACCCTGCCCATTGGCCAGTTCACCACATTCACGCCCGTCACATAGCGAGAGCCCACGGCCACGTCTGCTCCCTCTTCGGCACATGCCTTGCGCAGACGTTCCAGGTCGGCGGGATTGTGGCTGAAGTCAGCGTCCATTTCAAAGATATACTCATATCCCTCGGCCAGAGCGCGCTTGAAGCCCTCTATATAGGCCGTGCCGAGGCCCAGTTTGCCCGCACGTTCCGTTATCATCACACGCCCGGGAAACTCCGCCATCTTGTCCTTTACGATTGCCGCCGTGCCGTCGGGCGAGTTGTCGTCAATCACCAGCACGTCGAAGCCGTGTTCAAGTCCCATCACGGCATCAATGATAGCCGCCGCGTTCTCGCGCTCGTTGTACATCGGGATTATTACCACGCAATCGCTTTTCGTCATACTTTTAATTTTTTTATTTCCGACGCAAATATACGGATAAGTCGAGAGCAAAACAAATTTATTTGATTTTGCCGAGCGCGAGTATATTCGGCAAAGCCAAATATACGGATAAGTCGAGAGCAAAACAAATTTATTTGATTTTGCCGAGCGTGAGTATATTCGGCATAGCCGGATATGACATTTTTTTCTAACTTTGCCATCATGAAACAAGAAGAAGAACTCCTCGAAGAATACATCCAGAGCCACATCGACCCCGAACCCCCTGCCCTTCACGCACTTTGGCGACGCACCCACCTCCGCCACGTCTATCCGCGCATGTGCTCCGGCCACATCCAGGGACGCCTCCTGCGCATGCTCGCCGCCATGGTGCAGCCCCGTCGCGTAATCGAGCTCGGCACATTCACAGGCTACTCAGCCCTCTGCCTCGCCGAAGGAATGTCCGCCGACGGCGAACTCCACACCATCGAAATCGACGACGAGATGGAGCCCGAGCTCTCCGAACTCTTCTCCGCGCCACATCCGGGAGCACCCGTCACACTCCACATCGGCGACGCGCTCGACATCATCCCGACTCTTCCGGCCCCATGGGACATGGCCTTCATCGACGCCAACAAGCGCCACTACACCGACTACTACGAGCTACTCCTTCCGCGCATGCGTCCCGGCGGCATAATCCTTGCCGACAACACCCTCTGGAGCGGCAAGATTCTCCACCCCGACGCTGCACGCGACCCGCAGACCCGCGCACTCCTCGAATTCAACGACCGCGTCGCCGCCGACCCACGCGTCACCCGCGTGATCCTGCCGCTCCGCGACGGTCTCACCATCCTCCGCGTCAACCCGTAGGCACAAAGAAGCGACATTCCCGCACAAGCCGCTTAAAACAAGTAAATCCATCCCCTCATAGACCATAATTTTGCAGCATAATTCACAAATCTGCAAAACTACAGTCTATGAAATCCTACATCTGCCGCCCGCTCGGACTCTCCTCCCGCGTTTCCGCATGCCACAACCTCCGTCCCGCTCCCGACGGCTCCGCCCGTCTCACAGCAGTCGGAATGCCTGCCATAGTTGCCCCTGCCGGACACAATCCCGTCCTCCACTTCTCCGTCCCCGATGGCATGCGCCTTCTCACCCATGTCGGTCGCGAACTCTACCTCATCCGCCCGTCCCGCATGCCGCTTCATCTCGGCACACTCCCCGCCGAACCCCTCTGCGCCGTCGCCACTGCCGACCGCATCGTCGTCTCCACCTCCGCGGGCATGGTCACACTCTCCGCGCCCTCCTACAGCGTCCCCGATGCAGTCGCATCCCTCCCGGCCGTCTCCCTCCGCGCCGTCAGCCGTGGCCTCGTCCGCGCCGACGTTGCTCCCCGCACTCTCTCCGGAGGCGACTACCGCCGCCAGTCGGCCCTCACCCCGGCCGATGCACGCACAGTCAGCGCCGACCTCCGCGCAGCCTACACAGCCCTTTGTCAGTATGCAGCCGAGCAGTCGGCCATGCTCCAGCCGGCACTCGCCTCCTACACCCTCCTCGACGCCGAAGGCCGCGAACTGTTCACTTCTCCGCCGGTCCTCCTCGGCACGCGTCAATGCCTCACGGCCGTCAACGCCACATGTGGTTCCGACGGCCTCCTTGCCAGCTACACCCTCACTGCCGACACATGGCAGCCCGAACTGTCCGTTCCGCCCCATGCCTGCCCGGGCGTGCGCTCGGTCCGCGTCACCCTATCGCCGCAGCTCCACCCCGTCGACCCCGGCACAGAGGCCGACACATGGCTGCGCCACACCGCCGCCGACACCACTGTCACTGCCCGCCTGCACACCACCGTACTCACCCCCGCCACCATCCGCGAGGCAGCAGCGCGCATGCCCCGGCTGTGCCGTGTCGTAAGCGTTGTATCCGCGTCGCCGGCCACCTGCGTCATCCCCTGCCCTCCCTCCGCAGGTCCGCATGCCGAGATTGCCGCCCTGTCCGCAGTCCTTGAACGCCCCGTTGCCGAAGTCAGCCGTGCAGCAGCACTCACGCAGGCGCCCCACTCCTTCACCGCCTCATGCGGAGCCGTCTCGGGCGACACGGTCATGTGGGGAAATATCACCTCCTGCCCCTACGCCGGCTACCCGGCCCCGCTGCTCGCCGCGTCCGTTGCCGACGACGAATCATGGCAGGCCTACGTCGCCGTAGACTTCGCCTCCGGCGCGCGGGCCGTCTGGACCGGTTCCGGTTCCTCCTCCGCGCCCCTTGCCTTCTCCCCGCTTCTCTGCTATCCGTCGCCCGATGCGGTCAGCCTCACCATAGGTCTGTCCACCCCGACACGCACAGTGCGCTCTGTTTTTCCACTCACTCCGGTTCCGGGCGGCCGCATGTCGGCCTATGTCGCCGACTCCCTTGCCCCTGTAGCCCTCGATGCGGTCTCTTCCTATGCCGTCCCCGACCCCATCGTCATCCCCGTCTCCCGCCCCGCCACCGTCATTGCCGCCGCGGCCGGCGCTCCCTTCGTGCCGATAGCCCTGCGCGGAGGCTTCGGCCACAGCAGAGTCCGCCTTCTTCCATCCCTCGGCAGCACATCCTCATGGGATTTCGGCCGCACACGCATGCTCGCCTTCGGCACCGGCGGCATCTACTCCGTAGCTCTCGGGTCTTCCCGTGCTTCCCTCGCCGCAGGCCGCATCGACAGCCGCCGCACCTCCTCGGCGCTTGCCGTAGCCGAGGCATCCGACGGTGCCGTCTACGCCATCGCCGGCGGCGACCTCGTCTCGGTCACAGCCCGCGGAGCCACCACCCTCATCCCCGACTGCGGCTTCTCCGCCCTCGCCTGGAATCCCGCCTTTGCCGAGCTATGGTGTTTTCCGTCCGACGGCGACACCGCCACAGTCATCTCCACCGCCCTCCGCGGCCTTCCGCGCCACATGCGCTCTCTGCCCCTCTCAGGCTCCGTCGCAGGACCCTGCATCGCCACGCCCGACGGCATTCGCGCCCTCCATCTCGAGCAGGCCGCCACGCTCCCCGTGGCCTGGACAGCCACCTTCGCTCCGGCCGACGGCTACCTCTGCCGTCCCTCCCGTTTCACATTCCACATGGGAGGCACATCCGTCGACCTGCGCCTGTCCGTAGCCGCCGCCTCGTGGCTTTCCGCCGAGCCCCTGCCCGTGCTCACGGGCCGTTTCACCGGCGACATCCGCTCCGCTCTCGTCCTCCGTCCGATTCTCCGCCCCGTCCGTGCCGTACGCCTCAGCGTCGAAGGCACCGCCGCAGCCGATTTCTCACTCTCTAAAATCACCCTGCAATGAGCACCCCGCCCGAAATCCTTCTCGAAAACGCCCGTCGCATGCGCCTTCGCGCCAAGCTCGAAACCGACTACGACCCCATCTCCGGGCGCGGCGCCTGCGGGCCGCGCGTATTCGTCGGCCACACTCCCGTGGAAGAAATTGCCAAAGCATGGATACCGCGCGCCATGCGCGACGACCCCGCCTACCCGTCCGCCACGACCGATTCCCTTGCCTGGCGGCGCTTGCGATGCCGCTACGATTTCGAGTACTGGTGCGTAAGCTGCGTCACCATCCACCACAAGGTCACACGCCTCGAGTCGCCGTTCATCCTCAACTATCCCCAGCGCCGGGTCCTCGCCATCCTCGAGGCCGACCGCCTCGCACGCATCCCCATGCGCGTCATCATGCTTAAGGCGCGCCAGTGGGGAGGCAGCACACTGGTGCAGATGTATATGGCATGGATTCAGAGCTGCCTGCGCCGCAACTGGAATTCGCTCATCTGCGCCCACGTCAAGGACACAGCCGCAAGCATCCGCGGCATGTACACTCGCATGCTCGCATCCTATCCTCCCGAGCTCTGGGACGGCGACGAGCCGCCGAGGTTCGTCCCCTACGAGCGCACAATCAACGTCCGCGAACTCACCGGGCGCGGCTGCCTCGTCACCATAGGCTCGGCCGAAAACCAGGAAGCCGTCCGGGGAGCCGACTATGCCATGGCCCACCTCAGCGAGACAGCCTTCTGGCCATCCACGCCGCGCTCCTCGCCCGACGATTTCATACGCGCCGTCTGCGGAGCCATAGCACTCATCCCCGACTCGCTCATCGTCATGGAGAGCACAGCCAACGGTGTAGGATCCTACTTCCATCGCGAGTGGACGCGCTGCAAGCAGGGAAAAGGCGACAAGCACGCCATCTTCATCCCATGGCACGAGATAGCCATCTATCGCATGGAACCGCCCGAAATCGACGGATTCTACGAGACATTCACCCCCTACGAACGCATGCTCTGGGACATGGGGCTCGCCTTCGACCAGATTTATTGGTACCGCCGCAAGCTCACCGAGCAGACCGACCACGCCAAGGTGATGGCCGAGTTTCCGACCACCGACATCGAAGCATTCATCAACACAGGTTCCGGCGTATTCGCCACCGAGCACGTCGAGCGCATGCGGGCCGGCTGCTGCAAGCCGCTGCGGCGCTGCGAGCCGGCAGCAGGAGGTATCTTCCGCGACGACTCTCTCGGCCGTCTGCTCGTATGGCGCGACGTCGAGCAGGGCGCACGCTACGTCGTCAGCGTCGACATAGGCGGACGTTCCGACAAGTCCGACTGGTCCGTAATCTCGGTCATGCGCCGCGCCGGCTACGGCTCCGACGTCCACGAGGTCGTGGCGCAGTGGCGCGGACACACCGACCACGACATCCTCGTCGCCCACGCCGAGAACATTGCCCGCCACTACAATCTCGCACTCCTCATCATCGAGAGCAACACACTCGAGAGCGAGGCCTCCGGCGACCCCAATCTCTTTGTCCTCTCGCGGCTTGCCGAGCGCTATTCCAACATCTACATGCGCCGGGGCTTCGATTCCGTTACGGGCGAAGCCACGCAGCGCATCGGCTTCCACACCAACCGCGCCACAAAGGCGGTCATAATATCCGAACTCATCGCCGCCGTCCGCGACGGTCTCTACATCGAGCGCGACAGCCGAGCGTGCGACGAGCTCCTCACCTACGAGCAGCAGTCCAACGGCGCTTTCGCGGCACGGGCCGGTTGCCACGACGACATCCTCATCACCCGCGCCCTCGCCCTGCATGCCCTCCACGGCCTACCGGCGCCGCGCTCCGATGTGCGCCCTACGGTTCTTGCCGCCCGCCCCGGTTTCCGCTCGCGCTGGTAGCGAAGCTGCGAGGGTGGCAGCGCTCTATCTCCTCGCGCAGCCGCGCGTTCTCCAGATGCAGGTAGATCTCAGTCGTGCCTATGCTCTCGTGCCCGAGCATCTGCTGGATAGCGCGCAGGTTGGCGCCGCCCTCCAGCAGCGCCGTGGCAAAAGAGTGCCGCAGCGTGTGGGGCGATATTTCTTTCCTTATCCCCGCAGCCTCCGCCAGTTCCTTCACTATGTAGAACACCATCACACGCGTCAGACGCCGTCCGCAGCGGTTCAGAAACACATATCCCTCATGCCCGGACTTCACCGGGTACGTCTCCCTTTCCGCCAGCCAGTCCGTCACCTCGGCCACGGCGCTTGCGCTCATCGGCACCATGCGTTCCTTGGTCCCCTTGCCGGTCACTGTCAGATAACCCAGCTCAAGATTCATGCGGCTTATCTCAAGGCCCGTGAGCTCGCTCACACGCAGCCCGCAGCTGAACATCACCTCTATCATCGCACGGTTGCGCTGCGCGTGCGGGCGCGTAGGGTCTATCGACGCCATCATCGCGTCCACTTCGTCCACCGTCAGCACTTCCGGCAGGTGCATCCCCGTGCGCGGCGCGTCTATCAGCAGGGTAGGGTTCTCGTCCACCATCCGCTCCAGTTTCATGAATCTGTACAGCGACTTCACCCCCGATATTACCCTTGCCTGGCTTCGCGCGGCTATGCCCAGGTCGTGAAGATCGCCCACAAAGTGCAGCAGGTCGTCAGTCGTGGCCGTCTGCGGCGTCAGTCCGTGCTCCTGCAGCCATGCGTCCAGCCGCAGGGCGTCCGCGGCATAGGCCAGGCGCGTGTTCTCGCTCATGCCGCGTTCCAGCAGCAGCCACGCGGCGTAGCGCGTGTGAAGTGTAGCTCCCGCGCTCATCTTATCGTTCCCTCCTCCACGCCGCACGCTATGCGCTCTATCGTCGCGTCCTCCTTGTCCTTCTGAGGGTTGTAGTCGGCCTTCAGGCTCACGCCGAACAGCTTGCCGAATCCCTGCCAGAACCCCGCGCGGAAGCTGCCGAGGAAGGCGCGTATTATGTCGTAGCTCGACTGGTTCGTCTCTCTCTGTATCAGCTTCACCAGCACCCGCGCCTGACGCCGCGAGAATTTCTTCAGCACAGGCTTGTACTGCTCGAACAGCGCTTTCTCCATCTTCTTCAGATAGTCCTCGCGCTCCTTCTTCGTAGGGAAAGTCTCGATATACTCGTAGGTCTCAACCAGCGTCTCGGCAATCAGCTTGGCATAGGGTAGGGTGAGCTTCACGTCCCGCACCGTCCGCCAGTAGAATTGCTCCTCCTTCTTGTTCTTGAATTTCAGCTTCGGAAACACCGTTATCCCCCTTAGCGCCAGCACCGGCACCGTGTCCCCTTCCTCGTCTATCTTGAAATAATATCCCGTATAGTATGGCTCCCGTCCTGTCCCCGGGTCCTCAAGCGTCCGCGTCTTGGCCGAAGCGGACATCGCCGCCCCGACAATCAGAAACAATATGCAAAACCGCTGTCCCATACTCATATATAAACAACCCGCCCGTCACTCCGTTCATCCCCCCCGGGAATCAGCGGAACAGTGGCAGGCTCATCGCCTCAGCATCTGGTTTCCCCCGCTGTTCTGCAGCGTGCTGCTGTTTCCGCCGAAGCCGCCGAAGTTCGGTCCCATGAAGTTCGAGTTGCCCCATTCGTCCTCGTCCTCCTCGTCTTCATCAGCCTTCAGCTTCTCGCCGGGACGCAGTTTCGGCTTGTTCTTCTTTATGGCCAGCGGCTTCTGCTGGTCCACAGGCAGTTCGTTCAGATTCCAGTCCTGCGCCACGTCCCAGTTCTTCTTCAGTTTCAGAGCCTTGGCGAAGTAGTACACATCCTCCGGCTGTATGCTGTCCGCCACGCCCGTGTCCCACTTCCCGTTGTCGTTGCGGTCCACAAACAGCCGCGCGTAGTACGTCCCGGGCGCCAGATGCCGCAGCACCGCATGCCCGTCCGCGCCCACCGGCGCCTTGTACACCGGCGCGTCCGACGCGTTCAGCAGCTGCACCACAGCCTTTTCGCCGGGCTGCAGACCATTTATGGCGAAGTCCACCGCCGAGTATTCCTCAAGCTGTTTCACAGTGAACTCATGCTTGAAAGGCTGGTTCCATTCCCCGTATATGCCCGTTATGGCAGCCGAGTCTATCTCAAGTCTGTATTTCGCGCCGGGCGTCCATTCATAGTCGAAATATCGACGCAGCAGGTTCGTCGGGTCCATGCCCGCGCGCGGAGCCTCCACAGCCGTCAGCACCGTGTCAACGTACATGCTCAGACGCACGCCTGCCGTGTCCCAGTGCGCTATAGGCTGGTCAAACTCCACCCTTACGGGCAGATGCACCTCCTGCGTCGAGCCCGTAAGCGCCTTTATGCCTATGAAGTTGAGCGCCACCGGAGGCACACTGTCGGCACCCACGCTGTCAGTCTCCTCTTCTTTCTTCTTCTTTTTCTTCTTGTCCTGCTTCTGCTGGGGATCCTTGAAGAAGAAGCGGAGTGTGTCCGTAGTCCACACCATGCGCTCCAGCGAGTCCGGCTTCTGATAGCGCACCGACAGCCGCAGCGAGTCCGTGCCGTACACCGTCGAGTCCGTTATCCAGTACATCATCGAGTCCCGACCCTCGTTTATCTGCGCCAGTAGCCAGTCAGCCCGGGGCTCAAGGCGCCGTGCCGATGCTGTGTCGTTCACCACGCTCACCTCAGGCAGCGAGTCGCACCTGGCGCCGAATCCGAGCGTTATGGTGCGGCGCGTAGGCCGCGCGTAGTCCTTGAGATACTGCGCCGAGTAGCCTTCGTTGAACCATGTCAGCAGCACGTCGTTAGGCAGATAGCGCACGCCTCCGTGTGTCACCAGCGAATCCGTGCCGGTGCTCGAGCGCAGCGTGTCCGTCACTTCTATGCTCTCCACTGTCGGCACAAGGTCCACGTCCAGGTATGCCACGTCCTCCGAGCGGTCCCAGTGGTAGTCCCTGTTTATGTCGTTGATGGCGTATATCCTGTATCGGCCTTCCGCAAGGCCGCGCACAGTGAACTGGCCGTACTGGTTCGTGCGCGCCACGCGCTCCAGAGGAACCGTGCGCAGCGTCGTGTCCGCCACCGAATCCGCCCTGTACACACCCACGAGCATTCCCTGCGCCGGTTCTAAGTTCTCCGCTGCAAGCACGATGCCTGAGATTTTCAGAGAGTCTATCGTCTCGCCGGTCGAGAAGTCAATCGCGAATCCGTCCAGCACATTGCCCTCGTTCAGGTCCTTGATGGCATCGCCGAAGTCTATCGTGTACGTCACGTCCGGCACAAGCGTGTCCCTCAGTTCCACGCTCAGTCTGCGGCCGTTGGCGTTCACGCTTGGAGGCGTCGACTGTGCCGGCGACACTATCACCTTGTTGAACGCATCGTCCAGCTGGATGTTCTCGTCAAACGTTACCGTCAGCCGCGTGCTCTTCACGTTCTTTTCTCCGGGCTTGGGGTTGGAGTTCACATACACTGGCGGATCCATGTCCCTGGCGCCGCCCTCCGGACGTCCGATGCTCGCGCAGGCCGGAGCTATCAGTCCCCCCGCCACAGCCAGTAATGCCGTCAGATGTCGCCAGTATCTTTTCATATTGCAAATATGGATAAATCCTTTCAATTGGCCTGCTTGCGCTTCCTTCTGCGCCAGAATGCACGGTATTCCTTCACGGCGTCGGCCACAAAGGCCTCGGCCTCGGCGATGCCTGACGCGCGGCAGTATTCCCGCGCCAGCTCGGCCGTCAGTTCTTCTGTGTTCAGCAGTCTTGCGAACATCGCCATCTGTTCCTCACGCTCGTGCACGTCGAAGCGCATCCGGTTTATATCCACGAGCATGTAGTGGCGCTTGCCCTCGTGGTCTGTGCGGTAGAGAACATTGCCCGGCGAGAAGTCTTTCACGAGCACCCCGGCCTTGTGCAGCCTCACCATCAGTTCGGCGAGTTCACGCAGCATTGTCTTGCACTCCGGCAGTCGCTCGATGTCGCGCACTTCGCGCACGCCGTTTATGTGGCGGCAGAAATAATAGCTGCGGCCGAACATGCCGAACGTACGCTGCTCAGCGTAGGCTATCGGCTCCGGAGTCTCAAAACCCATCGACAGCAGCCGCATCGCGTTGTTGAACGCACGCGACGCCTTCGACGGGCGCAGCAGTCCGTAGGCTATCTTATTTATCCAGATAGGCACCTTGTAGGCCTTGACGCTCACGTCTCCTTCGTCCGTGCCCACGGCCACAACCGTGTTGCGCGGACCGTCGTACACCATCCTCGCGTCGGCCGGCAGTCCGTTCGCCGCCACGCTGTCCACCAGCGGCTCCAGGCTGTCGTACACGCTGTTGATATGTATTGTCGTCACCGTCATGCCGCGCGTTATTTGAAAGTGTAGGTGATATACGCCGTCGACACCTCCGGAGCATTGTCGTCGGCACGGGTGAAACGCCGCGTGCGCACCTCGGCCTCCACGGCCTTGCGCACGGTCGGGTCGGTGGCTGCGGGGGCGTCGCCGCCCTGGAAGGTCACCGAGGTCACCTTGCCCGTGCGGTCAATCTTAAGCATCATCTTCACGCTGCCGGTCACCGTGCTCGGCACCTTGGCGTAGGCCGGTATTATCCATCCGCCGCCTGCCTGGCCTGTGCCGCGGCCGTTCAGTGCCGAAGCCTTGTCGCTCGGCGCGCCGGCGTTGCCGGGCGTCTTGCCTTGCGATGCCGTGTTGTTTTTGCCCGTGGCGTTCTTGAATGCGTTCTGCGTGTTGGCCGTCGCGCGGCGGCGGGCCTCCTCCTGTTCCTGCTGGCGCCTCAGCTCCTCGGCGCTCGGGCCGGTCTTCTGAGGTTCCTTGGGCTTGGTCTTCACGGCCGAGGGCTGCTTGCTCGTCACCGTCGCGGGAGCCTCTGCAGGCTCGCCGGCGTCCTTCACGTCGTGGCCGCTCTCCGGTGTCGGCGTTGCTGCGCCGTGCGCCTCCTCGGGCAGCGGAGCGGGAGCCGGGATGTCGGCCGCAGGCGCATGGCTCTGAGGCAGGTCTATGATTTCGGCGTATTCCTCCACGGTGATTTCGCTTGTGCGCTTCGGAGGCCACTCGCGGTCGCGTTCGCGCACACTCATGTGCCCTAACAGCAGCCAGGCTGAAATCAGCGCGCACACGACAAGCGTCGCCACTATGGAGTATATTCGCGTCCGGTCCATTCTCTATTCCGTTGCTTCTTCAGCCGCCGTGGCGGCGGGGTCGGGTAGGGAGGGAGCAGGGGTCGTGCTCATCGGCTTGGTGGCCAGCACCATCTTCAGCGACGCGCCGGCGCCGGCGTTCAGCACCTCTACCACCTTGCCGTAGGGCACAGCCTCGTCGGCGTACACGGCGAAAGCCGCCGCGCTGTCCTGGGCGGCAATCACGCTCAGATAGTCTATCAGATGCTCGCTCTCCACGGGCAGCAGCTCGCCTTCTTCGTAGCTCACATAGTAGCTTCCGTCCGTGTCCACATACACTCGCGTCGCAGGCTTCAGCGGGGTCTGCTCGCTGCTCTCGGGCAGCTTTATCTCCAGGGCCGTCGGAAACACAAATGTCGACGTCACCATGAAGAACACCAGCAGCAGGAATATCACATCCGTCATCGAGGCCATCGAAAACGTGGCCATCATCTCCTGTTGACGTTTCAGTGCCATTGCCTTACACGCTTGCGGGTTCGTTCAGCAGGTCCATGAATTCCATTGTCCGAGCCTCCATCATGTTCATCACCTTGTTGATGCGGGCCACAAGGAAGTTGTAGGCGAACATCGCGGCGATGCCCACGATAAGGCCGGCCACCGTCGTCACAAGAGCCGTGTAGATGCCGCCGGCAAAATCGCCTATCGACGCGGCAGTGCCGGCCGAAGCTATCGAATAGAAAGCCTGCACCATGCCCGTCACAGTGCCGAGGAAGCCGAGCATCGGAGCGCCGGCGGCGGTCGTCGCAAGCCAGGGCAGACCCTTGCTCAGCGCGGCCACTTCCAGATTGCCCGTGTTCTCGATGGCCACGAGCACATCGTTCATCGGGCGCCCGATGCGGGTGATGCCCTTTGCTATCAGGCGGGAGTAGGGCGAGCCTGTGGCCTTGCACAGGTTCAGCGCGCTCTCCGTCTCCCCGTCATGGATATAATCCTTTATGCGTTTCATGAATCCCTCGTCGTAGCGGGCGGCCTTGTACGTCACTATCGAACGCTCTGCCAGCACATAGATGCTGATGACGAGCAGCACGGCGAGAATCACCATTATCCACCCGCCTTCCACGCACAGCTCCCATAGCGACAGCGGTTCGGCGGCCGGAGCCGCTGCAGCTGCGCTCGCTGCGGCAGAGGGTAGGGCACTTGCCGCCTGGGCGGCGCTGTCGGCGGCTATGGCCGCGATTTCTTGCAGAAACAACATTGGTTTATTTTCGTTTTGGATTTAGCTTTGGCTTAATGCTGCGCGATAGCGCTTTATGGTCTCTTCAAGGCCCAGATACAGGGCGTCGCAGATCAGTGCGTGCCCTATCGACACTTCGTCCAGATAAGGCATGTGCTCGGCGAAATACGCAAGGTTCTCAAGGTTCAGGTCGTGACCCGCGTTCACGCCCACACCGGCGCTGTGTGCCGCGCTCGCAGCCTCCACATACGGCGCCACGGCAGCCTCGGGATCGCTCGCGTACATGTCGGCGTAAGGCTTCGTGTAAAGCTCCACGCGGTCGGCGCCGGCACGGGCTGCCGCACGCACCATCTCCGGGTCCGGATCCACGAATATGCTGCAGCGTATGCCCATTGACGTCAGCTTCTCGGCTATAGCGGACAGTTCGTCGAAGTGAGCCGGAACATCCCAGCCCGCGTTGCTCGTCAGAGCGTCTGGAGCGTCAGGCACAAGAGTCACCTGCTCGGGGCGAGCGCGCATCACCAGGTCCATGAACTCCGCCGTCGGATGTCCCTCTATGTTGAATTCCTTACGCACCACCGGTCGGAGCTGCATCACATCGCTGCGGCGGATATGACGCTCGTCCGGGCGCGGATGCACCGTGATGCCGTCGGCGCCGAAGCGCTGGCAGTCCTCCGCGGCCTGCGTCACCGAGGGCCGGTTCTCGCCGCGCGCGTTGCGCAGAGTGGCGATTTTGTTGATGTTTACGCTAAGGTTGGTCTTCAATGCGAAAAATTTTGTTCTGTCTCTTACGTTTTAATGGGAAAATGCCTAAATTTGCATTCACGCATTCCATCTCTGAGTTGCAAAATTACTCAGAATATACGATATGACGAAAGAATTGACTGCAAAAGATATAAAAAAAATGAACCCCGACGAGCTTTTTCCGCCTCACCCCGAGGCCTCCGACATGCTCGTCGCATGCCCCCGCGACCGCTACTCCGCATCGGCCGTGGCCCGCGCCGTCGAGGACGCCGACGCCCACTTGCTCAACCTCAACGTCACAGCCCTCAGAGCCGACCCCGACGACACATCCGCCATCATCATCGCCCTGCGCGTCAGCCGGCGCGACGTCGCATCCGTAGCCCGCTCACTCGCCCGCTACGGCTTCGACACTCTCGACTTCTCCACACCCGACGGAGGCTCCGACACTCTCGACGACGCACGCTCCCGCGCAGCCGAGCTGCTACGTTATCTCGAAATGTAACTCTCCCGCACCCATGAAGATTGCAATCTACGGCTCACGCCGACAGGACGCCCACATCCACGCTCTCGAAGCCTTCATGCGCTCCCTCTCCGCCGAAGGCCACGAAGTGGTCATGCACCCCAAGCTCTACCGCTACCTCCTCGCCGTCATCCCCGGGGCACTCATGTGTGTGCGCCGCGTGGTCGAATCCGCAGCCGACGCCGGAGCCGACCTCGCCGTCAGCATCGGAGGCGACGGCACATTCCTGCGCACGGCCGAGTGGCTCGCCGGAGCCCCCACTCCCGTGGCTGGCGTCAACACAGGCCATCTCGGCTACCTCACCGCCGTAGGCATCGACGGCATCGCATCCCTCGTCCCGGCATTCGTCGCCGGCGACCTTGTCGCCGACGAGCGCAGTCTCATTCACGTCGCATCGCCCGAAATGCGCATATGGCCCTACGCGCTCAACGAAGTCGCGCTCCTCAAAAGCGAGACGGCAGCCATGATCAATGTCGCGGCAATGCTCGACGGCAACCCCCTCGCCGACTATCGCGTCGACGGACTGCTCGTATCCACGCCCACAGGCTCCACCGCCTACAACCTCAGCGTCGGAGGCCCCATCGTCCAGCCGTCAGCGCCCGTCTGGACCATCGCCCCCATAGCCGCCCACTCCCTGTCCATGCGGCCGCTCGTCGTCAACGACACCTCCGTCCTCACCCTCACGGCCACAGGACGTGCGCCACACGTCCGCCTCAGCATCGACGGCCGTGCCGTCACCCTCGACATCGACACCACTCTCACCCTCCGCCGCGCACCGTTCACCATACGCGTCCTGCATCCCGCCGACTACTCTTTCTCCACCACCCTCCGCGAAAAACTCCACTGGGCCACCGACTGATACCACACGCAACGCCCGCGGAGCGGCGACGTCCACGTCGCCGACCCTGTCACGAAAGGCTGCATCGCTGTCTTTCCCGATCTATTCCCCCGCGTCAAGTATCCTTATCATCTCAAGCCTTGTGGCGCTCTTCTTCAGCACCACAAACTTCAGACCCCCGAGCACAATCTCAGCCTTCTCCTCCGGGATAGTCCCCGTGGCGTGCAGCAGATACCCTGCCACCGTCTGATAATCGTCATCCTCCGGGATGTCAAGATGAAGATTCTCGTTCAGCCACGCAATCTCTGCGCGGCCCGACACCTCATACACGCCGGGCTCCACAGTCCGTGCGGTGAACTCAGCCTTGTCGTGCTCATCCTGAATGTCGCCGAAAATCTCCTCCACAAGGTCCTCCAGCGTCAGAAAACCGCTCGTGCCGCCGAACTCATCCACCACAATCGCAATCGAACGCTTCTGCTGAAGCAGCCTGCGCATCATCACGTTGGCCAGCAGATTCTCGGGAGCGTACAGCACGGGCTTTATATGCTGCTGCCAGTCCTCGCCGGGCACAAACAGCTCGCTCACATGGATATAGCCGGCAATATCGTCTATATCCTCCCTGTACACGATTATCTTGCTCCGGCCCGTCGAGGTGAACAGACGGCTCAGCTCCTCGCGAGCCGTGTCGTACTGCACCGCCACTATCTCGTTGCGCGGAATCATGCAGTCCTTCACATGCGTCGTGCTGAAGTCCAGCGCATTCTGAAACAGCTTCACCTCGTTCTCCACCGTCGCCTTCGTCTCCTCCATGTTGTCGATAGCCTCCTCAAGATAGTCGTTGAGGTCGCCCACGCTTATAAGACTCACATAGCTGCTGTGCGTCTTCGCGCCCACAATCTTCATTAGACCCCGCGACAGCCACGTCGCAAGAAGCGAAATCGGGTACAGAACCACATAGAACAGCGCCACCGGAAGCGCCAGCACCCTCAGCGTGCTGTTCGGGTTGATGCCGAAAACAGTCTTCGGCAGAAACTCGCCCGTCAGCAATATCACGCCCGTCGATATAAGCGTCTGACACAAAAGGATAAGAAACTCCGATTTTATTCCGAGGTCATACTGCAGCCACGGCTCCAGCATCTTCGCGGCGCCCATGCCGTAGATCACCAGCACCACATTGTTGCCCACAAGAATCGTCGAGATGAAGAACTCGCTCTTGTCGTAGAAGCGCTTCACCAGGCGCGACACCAGGCCGCCCTTCTGCACATCCACAGCCGTGCGCACCTTGTCGGCAGTCACGAAAGCCATCTCCGTGCCCGAGAAAAAACCCGACAGCACCAGCGAAATGGCCGTAATCACAATCCACGTTGTCTCCATCACTTCATAGGTCTTATAGTCGTACTGTTGTTTCCGCCTGGCGACGGCACGGCAGGCGTCAGCGTCGAAGGCGATGCCTGCGCGGGCGTCGGAGCGATACGCTCCGCATCCCGCTCCGACGCTCTTTTGGGAGCGGCTCTGCGGCTCTTGGCAGGAGCAGCGGTGCTGTCCGCAGCCGTACTGTCCGGCGCAGCACCGGCCCCACGCGCATCCCTGTCTATCGGGATAATGCCCGTCGGGCGGTTCACCGTGTACTCCGTCATGTTCTCATTGCTGCGGAAGCCATAGCCCTCTATCACCCTGTCCGAACGCACTATGTGGATGAACGAGTCCGAGTACACCTTCCGCTGCTGCTGGTCCCAGAACAGCTGCTGCGTCAGAAACGAGTCCCCATCCACGTTCACCATCACCACATGCCCGTCCAGACGCCACAGACGCCGCCGGCTCATGTACACGGCGCTGTCCGAGCGGATATTCGCCTCTCTCTGCATCGAGTGGTCATACTGCTCCAGACGCAGCTCCTCCGGGAAGCGCCAGTACGGGTCCTTCGCTTCCTCATACATCTCCCACACGCGCGTGTCGATATGATAGCGCACATAGCCGCTGTCGCTGATAAACGTGTTCACATCCGTCGTCGTCATCGTCGGCGTGTCCGTCCCCGCGTTGGCCACATAGCTCCTGCGTTCCTCGCCGCACCCGGCAAGCAACCCCGCACACGCTATGCACCAGACAGCTCTCCTCATACATTCTCGGACTGTGGCCGCACATGCCGCGGCCACAGCAAAAAAACTTAGTAAATCTTATTGGGTCTGAACCACATCTCGTTGAAATTCACGCCGAGAGTGATATTCAGATAATTCTCCTTGATAAGGGCGTTCGGGCTGCCCTGGCGGTGGCGCCATTCCACACCCACGTTCACAATCGTCTTGAAGCCCGGAACAGGGAAACCCATGCCGGCGCCGATGCCGAAATCCTTCAGCTCGTTGCCCAGCACACGCAGATAGTCGCGGTTGTAGAAAGCGCCCAGCCGGTAGTTGGCCCTGCGGAAATAGCTGCCGCGCGGGTTCGGAGTCCACTGCATGCCGGCCGAAATCTTGTAGCGGTCGTTCAGCACGCCGGTCTCCCCGTTGTATTTGGCCTTGCTCCAGGGCTGATAGGTGCCGTCCACCTCTACCGTCAGCCTATCGTTGAACGTGTAGCCCAGGCCCACGCCAAGGCTCCAGGGCGACGAATATCTGCCGTCAATGCCCTCCTCGCTCTCCGTCGGAGCCGAGTCAAGGCTCTGGTCGTAGGCCCACTGCTCCACATTGCCGTGGAAATTCTTTCCCGGAGTGAACACGGCGCCAAACGTAAGAAGGTCGCGGCGACCGACGGCCACAGAGTACTGCAGACCTACGTTCACACTCCAGTCCGACACCGACAGCTGACGCTCGAACAGCGACGTGTTGCCGCCCGATGTGACAGCGTAAGAGTCATTGTACGTCGTGCCGAACATGTAAGCCACGTTGGCGCCCACGCTCAAGCCCTTGAAAGGCATGTAGCCGATGCCGGCGTACACCTGGTTGATGCTGCCCGAGCCGCTGCGAGAGTCATAGCCGTTTTCTATCGTGTTGCCGAATGCGTAGCCCGTGCTCGCATAAGGCAGAAGACCCACGCTCATGCCAAGGCCGCGCGTCAGCGGAAACTGCATCGTTATGTAGTCCAGACCGCCGCCGAAGTCGTTGCTGCGGTTGCGCACGCCGTCCACAGTCTCCTCGTTCCACAGACACGTCAGGTCCACGCCCATGTCAAACAGAAACGTCATCGAGTCTATCCTCGCATAGCTCGCAGGGTTCATCACATTGATGGTTCTGCCGCTGTGCATCGCGTAGCCCGTGCCTCCCATCTGCCGCTGGGCGGCCGAGGCATTGTCGCTCAGTATGCCGTACCCGTAGCGGGAGTAGGGCGTCATTGTGCCGTTCTGGGCACTCGCACCCGCCGAAGCTGCCGCTACAGCTATCAGGGCGCAGATGAGTCGTGTTATCTTCATTGTTTACAGTTGTTCTTTTATGTTGTGTTCAAGTATGCTCACAAGACCCTTCCCCACAAGGTCCGGGTCCCGCACATACTCTATGTTCAGCAGCGGAGCTATCGTTTCCGCCCGTCCGCCCGTCAGCACCACTAAGGTATCTTCGGGAAGGCGGCCCAGGTAGTACGTCAGCTCTCCGGCTATGCCGTAAAGAGCGCCGCAGCGCATCGCCGTCTCTGTGTCCTCGCCCCATTCCGGCAGCTCGCCGTCCACGCTCGTCTCGGGCAGCTTCGCCGTGTAGGCGTGAAGGCTGCGCAGGCGCATGCCGGCGCCGGGAGCGATGTTGCCGCCGTGGAAAGCCGCGTCAGGTCCCACCACGTCGTACGTCACAGCCGTACCGATGTCGGCCACAAGACACCGACGCCCGGCGTAGGCGGCCACGGCGCCCGCGGCCGCAGCCACGCGGTCGAGACCCAGCGTTCCGGCCGTGCGGTAGCGCAGCTCTATCGGCAGCGGAGTCTCGTGAGTCAGCTCCACCAGGCGGTCGCACGCCTTCCGAAGCTCCTCTATGTGGGCCTCGTTGCGGGCCCCCACCGAGCAGTAGATGCCGGCCGCCGGACGCCCGTGCCGCCGCAGTTCCGCAGCCACAGCCTCGGCCGACAGTGTCTTCGACATCACCCGCCCCGCCACCGAACCGTCCCGCCACACGGTCAGCTTCGTCGCCGTGTTGCCCTGGTCTATCGTCGCGTAAAGAGCCAATTGCGCCTGGTTTATGCTTAGTCTATGATGTCAAAGCCCGTGTACTTGCGCAGGCATTCCGGCACCACGATGCCCTCCGGAGTCTGGTTGTTCTCCAGAAGAGCGGCCATGATGCGCGGCAGTGCGAGAGCCGAGCCGTTCAGCGTGTGGCACAGGCGCGTCTTCTTGTCGGCGCCGCGGTAGCGGCACTTCAGACGGTTGCTCTGGTATGTCTCGAAATTCGACACGCTCGACACCTCGAGCCAGCGCTTCTGGGCGGCCGAGTACACCTCGAAGTCAAACGTTATCGCGCTCGTGAAGCTCATGTCGCCGCCGCACAGGCGCAGGATGTGCCACGGCAGGCCCAGCTTCTCCAGCAGACCCTGCACATGGTCCTTCATCTCCTCCAGGGCGGCATAGCTGTCCTCGGGGCGCTCGATGCGCACGATTTCCACCTTGTCGAACTGATGCAGACGGTTCAGACCGCGCACATCCTTGCCGTAGCTGCCGGCCTCGCGGCGGAAGCAGGCCGAGTAGGCGCAGTTCTTCACAGGCAGCTTGTCGTCGGCGATGATTACGTCTCTGTAAAGGTTCGTCACAGGCACCTCTGCCGTCGGAATCATATACAGATTGTCAAGCGTCACCACATACATCTGAGCCTCCTTGTCCGGAAGCTGGCCGGTGCCGATGCCGCTCGCCTCGTTCACGACGTAAGGAGGCTGCACCTCAAGGTAGCCCGCAGCCGACGCCTCGTCCAGGAAGAACTGTATCAGAGCCCTCTGAAGCTTGGCGCCCTTGCCGAGATAAACAGGGAAACCGGCGCCGGTGATTTTCACGCCCAGGTCAAAGTCGATCAGATTGTACTTCTTCGCCAGGTCCCAGTGCGCCAGGGCATCTTCGCCCAGCTCGGGCATCTTGCCGCCCTCTTTGTCCACCACGTTGTCGGCGGCCGACAGGCCTTCGGGCACCATAGCGCAAGGCACGTTAGGCACGCCCAGCAGTATCTCTCTTATCTGAGCCTCCGTAGCAGCCAGTTTCTCGGCATACTCCTTCTGGCTCACCTTTATCGTAGCCACGCGGGCCTTCAGCTCTTCGGCCTCGGCCTTCTGTCCGGCCTTCATCTTGGCGCCGATCTGCGCCGCCAGATTGTTCAGTTCAGCCGCCTCCGTGTCGTTGCGCTGCTGAAGCGAGCGGCGCTCCGCATCCAGAGCCAACACATCGTCAATAGCCTTGCGGCCATCGAAACCCTTGATTCCGAGACGCCTTACAATATCGTCCGGATTCTCCTTAATCTGCTGTAAAGTAAGCATACTATGACAATTTATTTCTTTTCATTCAACAACTGCCCGCGCGAGCATCATTCCAAAACCGAAAAAAGCCTTTCGCGTCCTCTTTCGATTCCGTCCATTTATCAATTGATTTGCCGGAGGCGCTGCTACATCTCCGCCAGCAGCTCCTTCACCCGCGTCGAGATCGCACGGCCGTCGGCGCGGCCCGCAAGAGCCTTCGTCGCAGTGCCCATCACCCGGCCCATGTCGCCGGGACCCTTGGCGCCGGTCTCGTCGATAATACGGCGCAGCTCGGCATCCAGTTCCTCGGGAGTCAGAGCCTTCGGCAGATACTCCTCTATCACGGCAGCCTCCGCCAGCTCGCCTTCAGCAAGCTCCGGGCGGTTCTGTTCCGTATATATACGCGCGCTTTCCTTGCGCTGCTTGGCCATTTTCACAAGAATCTTCATAGCGCTCTCGTCGCTCAGCTCGCCATTGGCGCCCGGAGCGCTCTTAGCCTCCAGAAACTCCTTCTTGATGCCGCGAAGAGCCTCCAGACGCACCTTGTCCCTTGCGAGCATGGCGGCCTTGATGTCTCCGCTTATCTTTTCAAACAAATCCATTTTCACTCAATTTGTTGTTCATTCATTCAAGCACGAGCGTCCCCCGCACTTTTAACCCACAAAAGTACATCTTTTTTCATTATCCACGCCCCGCACAACTTAAAAAATTATTAATACCCCGACTTTTAACCGCTTTTTCCGCATTTTTCCCGTAAAAACTTTCCGCAATGCAAAAAAAACACTAACTTTGCATCCGCAAATTGCCAATCGGGGTGTAGCACAGTTGGCAGCGCGCCACGTTCGGGACGTGGAGGTCGGAAGTTCGAGTCTTCTCACCCCGACAAGCGGGAGCGGCACAAGCCGCCCCCGCTTTTTTCATATCCCCCCGCAGCCACGCCCGCCGGTAGTGGAGCGGCGACGTCCACGTCGCCGACCGGCCAACAAGCTCCGCCTCCCACCGGGCTCGGCCGCGTGGCGGCCGTACCAACCAATAGCCACAGGTGAGCATGCGCGCAGCGCAGCCTGTGGAGACAAAACGCCCCCTCACAGCTTGGGCCGCATAGCGGTCCTACACCTCCGCACCCGCGCCCGCCGGTAGTGGAGCGGCGACGTCCACGTCGCCGACCGGCCAACAACCCCCGCCTTCCCCCTGGGTTCGGCCGCGTGGCGGCCGTACCAACCAATAGCCACAGGTGAGCATGCGCGCAGCGCAGCGCAGCCTGTGGAGACAAAACGCCCCCACACAGCCTGGGCCGCATAGCGGTCCTACCCCCCGCAGCCACGCCCGCCGGTAGTGGAGCGGCGACGTCCACGTCGCCGGCCGGCCAACAGCCCCCGCACCCCGGCCGGCCGCGTGGCGGCCGTACCAACCAATAGCCACAGGTGAGCACGCGCGCAGCGC
>CAMWNB010000011.1 GCA_947175495.1 uncultured Porphyromonadaceae bacterium
GGCATGCGGGACGCGTCGCGGCGGGGACGCGCGGCAGCGGCACGGCGAGCCTCGAGGATGTCGAGAATGTCGTCCGACGGCGAAGCTGCGCGCGAGCTGATGTCGACCACCACTACCGACGGGCACACCCTGCGCAGCTGCACGGCCGCCGCGCGCCACTTGGCCGTGGCGTCGGCATCGGGGATGAGCACCAGCGGCCGCCCCGCCAGGTCGCGCCAGCGGTAGTCGGGGTCGGCCATGCGGTCGAGGCTGAAGCATATGCCGCTGCTGCCTCCCGTGGCCACAGGCAGCACCCGCGCCGGAAAGAGCCCGCGCCGCTGCAGGTGCAGCGCCAGGTAGAGCGCCGTCTTTTCGCTCTCCACCACGACTATGCGCGTGGCCTCGGGCGGCAGCGCCGCCGTCAAGTGGGCGCCGAAGAAGCAGCCCGCGTAGCGGTAGCCGCGGCGCACGGCTCCCGGAAGCGTGTGCACATAGCGCGTGGCCGGAGGCTCGCCGTCGGCAGGGCGCACGCGGCGGCCGTCGGCGTCGAAAGCCATGATTTTGCCCGAGCGCACGCGCATGTGGGAATCTATCTGCCAGAACACCATGCTGCCCTCCATCACACGGCTGCCGCCCGTGGCGTAGCACAGCAGCACACGGTCCACGGTGTCGGGGTCGAAGCGCGTGCGCAGCCACGAGCGCAGGCGGTTGCCCCCGCGGCAGTAGGCATAGGAGCGGTCCACCCATGCCATCGGCATCGTGTCGCACGGCGTCGGCGGCAGCGTCGGCGGCAGGGGCGAGGCGTCGCCGCATTCGGGGTGGGAGGCAAGGAATTGGCGCGGCGTCAGGTGGTAGCCGCAGTTGTTCTCGCGGTTGCAGCGCCCGCAGCTGCTGTGCAGCGGCCGGTCGGCGGCGTCCATGTAGAGTTTGAAGCGGCGTCGGCCGCAGGCGGGGCACACGCTCTCGCGGCGTGCCAGGTGGTAGCGGAAATCGGTCATGTCGGTCATGTCTTTGTTTTGTCTGTCGTGTCCGCGGCTGTCCGCGACTGTCCGCGGGTGTCTGCGGGTGTCTGCGGGTGTCTGCGGGTGTCCGCGGGTGTCCGCGGGAGGGCCTTGCGCAGACAAGACGGACACGGACGGACAAGACGGACACGCTCGGCGGCGCTCAGTCGTCGTCGCTGTTTCTGATTATTTTGTGCACATAGTCCTTGGAGCGCTCCACGGCTGCTGCGATGGCCCGGATGGAGGCACCCTCGCGGCGCATCTTTTGTATGCGCTCCACAGCGTCGGCGTCGGACGCCTGCGTCTCGGCCGGAGCGTCGGCCAGCGCCTCCGCCTCGGTGCAGTAGCCCAGGGGAGCGAGCCCCAGCATGCCGTCGTCGCGGCGTATCTCGTAGCGTATCACATGGCCTGCGCCGTACTCTATCTCCGTGAGCCTCGCCTTCAGCTGCTTCACATAGCGGCCTCCTTCGCCTTCCTGCGAGAAATCCTTGCCGAGGGCGAACACCGAGTCCATGAAGTTCGACAGATGGCGGCTGCCGCCGAGCGAGTTGATGGTGAGCGGCGCTCCGGCAGGGCGCTTCGGCGTGTGGGCAAGCACGAGAATCGATATGCCCGTGCGCTTCTTCATGCCGCACAGCAGCTGCATCAGCGCAATGGCCGACTTGCCTTCCTCGAGGTTGCGGCACAGCCATGTGATATTATCTATTATTATATGACTGGCTCCGGCCGTCATCGCCAGGCGCTCAATGTCGGCCACGATGTCGTCGAGGCTGTCGGTGGCCTCCTCCTGCGAGAACTCCACGCGCTTGAAGTTGAACGGCATCGCACACGGACGGCCGCTGTCGGGGTCGGAGTAGCGCTTCTGATACTGCTTCATCGACATCTCGAAGTCGAAGTAGAGCACATTGCAGCGGTGCTTCTGCGCTATATCCATGCCTATCTGCACCGCCAGCAGCGACTTGCCCATGTTGGTGTCGGCAAAGAGGCATGCCACCTCGCCGCTGTGCCACAGCGAGCCGCACAGCGGCACAGGGTCGGGCATGACGGCTGCTTCCGCCAGCCATTCGCCGCCGCTCTTGCACACGAAGCGCCGCACGCCATAGTCGGGAGTCGTGTCTCCCGTCTGCATAATGTCTTCCATAATAATTAATAATAATAATGATTAGATGAATATTGAAGTTGTAGACACGCCGCAAAGTTAGCGAGCATCGCCCCGACGCCATACCATTTTTGCGTCTCTCCGTCGCGAACCACGGCCTCCACCCGCACATGCACCGAGCCGCAGCCGTGTCCGTCCGTGTCCGTCCGTGTCCGTCTTGTCTGCGAAGAGCCCTCCCGCGGACACGACAGACACTCGCGGACACTCGCAGACAGCTGCGGACACCCACGGACACCCGCGGACACCCTCAGACACCCTCAGACACCCGATTGCATTTGGCAGCGAGGATTATTTTCATTAAATTTGCAGAAAATACCCCGCATCCATGAGAAAGACACTCATCGCACTCTCTGTGGCGCTTGCCGCCGCCCATGGCGTCGCTGCGCAGAGCTATACCCTCGTCAGCCCCGACGGCTCCACCTCCGCCACCATAGCCGTCACGGCCGACGGCGGCCTTGCCTACAGCGTGCACCGCGACGGCCGCACGATGCTCGCCCCCTCGCCTCTGGGCCTGCGCACGAGCATCGGCGATTTCGGCCCGGGCCTGCGCATCGTGGCCGCCGACACGGCCACAATCCGACGCAGCTACGACCAGACGCGCATCAAGCGCTCGCACGTCGACTACGCTGCCCGCTCGCTGCGCCTGACGGCTGTCAACGCCGCTGCCGACACCCTCGGCGTGGAGTTCCGCGTGGCCGACGGCGGCGACGTGGCCTTCCGCTATCTTATGCCCCGCCAGCGTGGCGGCGAGCTCGGAGCCGTCACCGTGCTCGGCGAGCACAGCGGCTTCGCCCTGCCCGAAGGCTCCACGGCCTTTGCGACGCCGCAGAGCCCTCCCATGGAGGGCTGGAAGCGCACCAAGCCGTCGTACGAGGAAGTCTACGCCGTCGACGTGCCCGTGGGCACGCCCTCGCAGTACGGCCTGGGCTTCACCTTCCCCGCTCTGTTCCGCACGGCCTCGGGCGGCTGGGTGCTGCTGGGCGAGACCGGCGTCGACAGCCGCTATGTGGGGTCGCGCCTCGCGGACGCCGACTCCGCCGGCGTCTACCGCATAGCCTTCCCCATGGACGGCGAGAACAACGGCAACGGCGACACCACCGCCGCCATGGGCTTGCCCGCAGCGACGCCCTGGCGCACCATCACCACCGGCTCCACGCTCGCCCCCATCGTGGAGACCACCGTCGCCTGGGACCTCGTGGAGCCCCTCTATGAAGCCACGGAAGCGCCGCGCGCCGCCAAGGGCACCTGGAGCTGGATCCTATGGCAGGACGAGAGTATCAACCTCGCCGACCAGAAGGCCTACGTCGACCTGGCCGCCGCCATGGGCTACGACCATGTGCTCGTCGACAACTGGTGGGACACCCGCATTGGCCGCGAAGGCATCGAGGAGCTCGTGGGCTACGCCCGCGACAAGGGCGTAGGCGTCATGCTGTGGTACTCGTCGAGCGGCTGGTGGAACGACATCGTGCAGGGACCCACGGGAGTGATGTGCAGCTCCATCGAGCGCAAGAAAGCCATGCGCTGGATGCAGGGCATAGGCGTGCGCGGCATCAAGGTCGACTTCTTCGGGGGCGACAAGCAGGAGACCATGCGCCTGTACGAGGACATCCTCGCCGACGCCAACGAGTACGGCATAGCCGTGATTTTCCACGGATGCACCATGCCGCGGGGGTGGGAGCGCATGTATCCCAACTATGTAGGCAGCGAGGCCGTGCTGGCTTCGGAGAACATGGTGTTCTCGCAGTGGTTCGCCGACACGGTGGAGGCCCCCGCAGCCACGCTCCATCCCTTCATCCGCAACTCGCTCGGCTCCATGGAATACGGCGGCACCATCCTCAACCGCCACCTCAGCCGCGACAACCGCAGCGGCGTGCGGCGCCGCACCTCCGACGCCTTCCAGCTGGCCACGGCCGTGCTCTATCAGAACCCCGTGCAGAACTTCGCCCTGGCGCCCAACAACCTCACCGACGCTCCGGCCGAGGCTATCGGCTTCATGCGCCGCGTGCCCACCGAGTGGGACGAGACCCTCTACATCGACGGCTACCCCGGCCGCTACGCCGTCATCGCCCGCCGCAGCGGCCCGGACTGGTACATTGCCGGCGCAAGCGCCCTCGCGGAGCCTATTGAACTGCGGCTGCGCCTTCCGATGCTTGCCAAGGGCGACAGCGTGCGGGTGCTCGCCGACGCCGACGCCGACGGCACCCTCGTGCAGCGCACGGAGCGGGTGGGCAGCCCCGACGCCTTCGAAATCACCCTCCGGCCCGGCGGAGGTTTTGTAATAGAGAAAAATGAGAAATTATAAAGCATATATCGCGGCAGCGGCGCTGCTGCTCATGTGCGCGGCGGCCTCCGCACGGGCGCCGAAGCGCGAGATGCGCGGAGCCTGGCTGCACACCGTCTATCAGGAACAGTACCTGCGCAGCACCACCGCCGACAACCAGGCGCGCCTGCGCCGCCAGCTCGACAGCCTGCAGGCCATGGGCGTCAACGCCGTCATCTTCCAGGTGCGCCCCCAGGCCGACGCCTTCTACGACAGCCCCCTCGAGCCCTGGAGCTGCTATCTGACCCGCGACGGACGCGCTCCGAGACCCGCGTGGGACCCTCTCGCCTTCATGGTCGGCGAGTGCCACGCCCGCGGCATGGAGCTGCACGCGTGGCTCAACCCCTACCGCGTCACCGCCGGGGCCCGACAGACGCCCGCCGCAGGCCACCTCTACCACCGCCACCCCGAGCGCTTCGTGCGCTACGCCGGCAAGATCTACTTCGACCCCGGCCTGCCTGCCAACCGCGAGCACATCTGCCGCGTCGTGGCCGACATCGTCGACCGCTACGACGTGGACGGCATACATTTCGACGACTATTTCTATCCCTATCCCGTCAAGGGCAAGGACTTCCCCGACGGCAGCAGCTACGCCCGCCACGGCCGCGGAATGAAGCGCGACGACTGGCGCCGCGCCAACGTCGACTCGCTCATAGCCGGCGTGCACCGCACCATCCGCGCGAGCCGGCGCCCGTGGGTGCGCTTCGGCGTCAGCCCATTCGGCATATGGCGCAACGCATCCTCCGACCCCCGCGGCAGCGCCACCTCCGGCCTTGAGAACTACGACGGCCTCTACGCCGACGTGCTGCTGTGGGCCCGCCGCGGATGGGTGGACTATCTGATGCCACAGCTCTACTGGGAGCTCGACCACAAGGCCGCATCCTACCGCGTGCTCGTGGACTGGTGGGCCGACAACGCCTGCGGACGCCACATCTACGTGGGGCAGGACGTGGAGCGCACCATGCGCGCCGGCGAGCTCTCGCCCAAGATGGACCTGCAGCGCCGCCGTCCCGAAATCGGAGGACACTGCTGGTGGCCCGGCTACGCTCTGTGCCGGGGCGAGGGAGGCGTGGCCGACTCGCTGGCCTCCACCCATCAGAGCGCCCGCGCGCTCGTGCCTTCCTATCCGTGGATAGCCTCCGAAGGCCCGTGGCCCGTGGCCGGCGTCAGCGCCTCCGGCCGCCGCATCGTCTGGAGCGCCGCCGAGCCGGCAGGAGCCGTCGAGGACGCCGTGCGCTTCGTGGTCTACCGCTTCGACAGCCCCGATGCCGTCGACCTCAACGACGCCTCGGCCATCGTGGCCGTCACGCCCCGCCGCGAGTATGAGGCCGTCGCCCCGGGATGGTATGTGGTCACCGCCCTCGACCGTGCCAACAACGAATCCGCCCCCTCCGACCCCGTGCGCTGCCGATGAAGAAAATCTCGGTCATAGTCCCCGTCTACAACTGCGAGCGCTACCTCCGCGAGTGTCTCGACAGCGTGCTTGCGCAGACCCACACGGCCCTGGAGCTCATCGTCGCGGACGACGGCAGCACCGACGGCTCGGCGGCCATCGCCGACGCCGCGGCCGCCGCGGACCCCCGCGTGCGCGTGGTACACGGGCCCAACGGCGGCCTCTCCGTGGCCCGCAACCGCGGCATAGACATCGCCACGGGCGACTACATCAGCTTCGTCGACGCCGACGACACCATCCACCCGCGCATGCTCGCCATGCTCCTGGAGGCAGCGGAGGCCGAACGCGCCGAGGTGGCCGTGTGCCGCTTCTCCCACAGGCCGCTGCCCCGCGAGCCGCGCCCCGGCCGCAAGGTCCTCTCCGGCGCCGCCGCCACGGAGGCGTTTCTGTATCAGCACATCGCCGCGGGAGCATGCGTCCATCTCTTTGCCGGCGGCATCTTCGGCTCGGGCCTGCGTTTCCGCCCCGGCATTCTCTACGAGGACCTTGAGTTTCTGCCCCGCGCCTATGCCTGCGCCGCGCGCGTGGCCGTGTGCCGTGCGGCGCTCTACTACTACCGCCCCAACCCCGCGAGCATCATCAACACCTGGAGCCCGCGCCGCCTCGACGTGCTGCGCGTCACCGACGGCATAGAACGGGCCTGCGCCGGCGAGCCGCGCCTGCTGGCCGCCGCCCGCGACCGCCGCCTCAGCGCCGCCTTCAACATCCTCATGCTCAACGCGCGCAACGGCCGCGACGCCGACGTGCGGCGCGCCTGCTACGACATCATCCGCGAGCGCCGCCGCGCCTCGCTGTTCAACCCCCGCGTGCGCCTCAAGAACAAGCTCGGCATCGCTGCCTCGCTCCTGGGCCCCCGCTTTCTCGCCATGCTCTCGCGCCTATGAAAAAGGTAGTCACACTCTCGCCCGAAGCCTTTGCCGGGGCCTGCGGCCGCCTTGAGGCCGCGACCTCGCGCCCCGACGTGGTGCTGGGCATCGAGACCGGCGGCCGCTTCGTGGCCGAGGCCATGCACGCCTCCGTGCCCCACTGCTATGTGCGCCTGCAGCGTGCGGCCACCCCCCGCAAGAGCCGCATGCGCGGACTGCTGGCACGCCTGCCCCGCCCCGTGGCCGATGCGCTGCGCCTTGTCGAGTCGTGGCTGCGCAGCCTGCGCCGGCCCGTTCCCGTCGAGTTCCGCGGCGAGCTGCCCGCCGCCCTGCGGGGCAAGCGCCGGGTGCTCATCGTCGACGACGCCGTGGACAGCGGCGCCACCATGCTCGCCGTGCGCGAGGCCGTGGGCCGCGCCCTGCCCGGGGCCGCCGTGGAGTGTGCCGCCATTGTGGTCACCACGCGCCGTCCGCTCGTCGTGCCCGACAAATATCTGTACGATAACGTCTTAATCCGTTTCCCATGGTCGATGGACGCGCGCAGGTAGCTCCCGTGGCGGTGGTCGACTTCGACGGCACCCTCATCCGCGGCAATTCCTTCCGCCTCTATGTGCGGCTGGGCATGCGCCGTGCGTCGGTGTGGGGCAAGGTGCGCCTGGCATGGTGGTGGGCCCTGCGCAGATGCGGCCTCATCGGCCACGCCGCCTTCCGGCGGCGCTGCGCGGCGGTGATAGGTTTTCCCGATGCCTTGCTGGCCGAGATGCGTGCGGCCTGCGACGCCATGCGCTCGCCCGCCGTGGCGCGCTTTCTGGCCGAGCGCGAGGCCGAGGGCTGCACCGTGCTGCTGGCCACGGCCGCCATGGAAGAATACATCCGCGGCGTGTATGCCGACGGGCCCTATGTGGCTTCCACTCCCGCCTGCGACTGCCGCGGCGAGCGCAAGCTGCAGGCGGTGCTCGGGCAGCTTGGGGGCCGCACGCCCGCATGGGTGCTCAGCGACCACGAGGCCGACCTGCCCCTGCTGCGCCATGCGGCCACGCACGGCGGCCGCGCCGTGCTCGTCAACCCCTCCGCGGCCACATTACGCTTTTTCCGACAGCTCGAGCCAGCGCAGCTCTTTGATGTCGAGCTCCTCCTGGACGGCGGCGAAGCGCGCTGAGCGCCCGGCGATGTCGTCGAGCGGCTCGCCCGAGGCGAACAGCGCAGCCAGGGCCTCCTTCTCGGCCGTCAGCGCCTCTATTTCGCCCTCCAGGGCCTCGAATTCCTTGCGCTCCCTGAACGTCAGTTTCTCCTTGCGCTCGGTGCGCTGCTTCTCGCCTCGCGGGCGGCTCTCGGCGGCGGGCGCCGCCTTCTGCTGCGCGCGCGCCCATGCGCGGTAGTCGCTGTAGTTGCCCGGGAAGTCCTTCACGGCGCCGTCGCCCTGCATCACGAAGATATGGTCCACGATGTTGTCGAGGAAGAAGCGGTCGTGGCTGATCACCATCACGCAGCCCTCGAAGTCGGCCAGATACTGCTCCAGGATGCCGAGTGTCATGATGTCGAGGTCGTTGGTGGGCTCGTCGAGGATGAGGAAGTTGGGGCGGCGCATCAGCACGGTGGCCAGGTGCAGGCGGCAGCGCTCGCCGCCGCTGAGCGTGGCGATGTACTTCTGCTGGTCGGCGGGGCTGAACAGGAAGCGCTGCAGCCACTGCATGGGCGCGTAGGTGGCGCGGCCGTTGTCTATCTCCTCGGCTATCTCCGTGACGGCGTCGATCACCTTTTTGCTGCTGTCGAAGGCTATGCCGTCCTGGCTGTAGTAGCCGAAACGCACGGTCTCGCCGACGTTCCACGCGCCGCTGTCGGCTTCGACCAGTCCCTGCAGCATCTTTATGAACGTGCTCTTGCCCACGCCGTTGGGCCCCACGAGGCCCACTTTCTCGCCGCGGGCGAAGGTGTAGGAGAAGTCGCGCAGTATCACCTTGTCGCCGAAGGCCTTGCTGATGTGCTCGGCCTCGAATATCTTCGAGCCTATGCGGCTGGAGCGCGTGTCGAGAGCCACGTCGCGCTCGGCGGCTCGTCCGCGCGCCCGCTCCTTGAGGCCGTAGTACTGCTCGATGCGGTAGCGCGCCTTGCCGGCCCGCGCCTGCGGCTGGCGGTTCATCCAGTCCTGTTCCTTGCGCAGGAGGTTGCGGGCGCGCGCGGCCTCGGCGGCCTGTGCCTCGATGCGCTCCTCGCGGCGGCGCAGGAAGTAGTCGTAGTTGCCGTCGTAGAGATAGGCCGTGCGATCGTCGAGCTCGAGGATGCGCGAGCACACGCGGTCGAGGAAATAGCGGTCGTGGGTCACCATCAGCAGCGTCACCCGAGCCCGCCGCAGCCATTCCTCGAGCCATTCTATCACCTCGATGTCGAGATGGTTGGTGGGCTCGTCGAGCACAATCATGTCGGGATGGCTCAGCAGCGTGCGCGCCAGGGCCACGCGCTTGCGCTGTCCGCCGCTGAGGGGGGCAAGGGGCGCCGCGGGGTCAGGCATCCCGAGCTGCGACAGCATGCGCTCGCACTCGAGCTCGCTCTCGGCCGAGCGGGCCGTGTGCTGCATGGCGGCCTCCATGACGGTGGCGGCGTCGCCGAAGTCGGGCGTCTGCTCGAGGAATCCCACGCGGGTGTCGAGGCGCCAGGTGACGTTGCCGCTGTCGGGGCTCTCTTGTCCGCAGACGATGCGCAGCAGCGTCGACTTGCCCGTGCCGTTGCGCGCCACCACGCCTATCTTGTCGCCCTCCTCCATGCCGAAGGTGACGTCGGCGAACAGCAGTCGGTCGCCGTAGCTCTTTGTGAGGTTCTCTATTTGCAGTATGCTGGCCATAAAAATGCTTGATTGTCAGAGTGATGTGCGGGCCGGAGGCGGAAGCGCGGGAGAGCGGGGCAGGGCCGGGGGCGTTTGGGCCGGCTCTCTCTTTTGCCGTTGTGCGCCGCCGCTGCAGGGCGGTTTGCGAATATTTTTCGCAAAATTACTAAAAAAATTAGTAGATTTGCAGATTGAAACACTATTAATATGTCTTCTATAATTGAATACAACGACGTCGAGCTGCTGCGCAAGGAACATGTGGTGCTCAAGCATGTCTCCTTCGACGTGCAGCCCGGCGAGATGGTCTACCTCATAGGCTCGGTGGGGTCGGGCAAGTCGACGCTGCTGAAATCGCTCTACGCCGAGGTGCCCGTGACGGCCGGCGCGGCCCGTGTCTTCGACTACGACCTCACGGCCATCCGCCGCAAGGACATCCCCATGCTGCGCCGCCGCATCGGCATCGTGTTCCAGGACTTTCAGCTGCTCATGGACCGCAACGTCTTCGCCAACCTCGACTTCGTGCTGCGGGCCACCGGATGGCGCGACGCCGGCGAGCGCGAGCAGCGCATCGACGCCGTGCTGGCCGAGGTGGGCATGGCCAACAAAAGCTACAAGATGCCCCACGAGCTCAGCGGCGGCGAGCAGCAGCGCATCGTCATAGCCCGCGCCCTGCTCAACGGCCCCGACCTCATCCTGGCCGACGAGCCCACGGGCAACCTCGACCCCGCCACGGGCGAGCAGATAATCCGCCGTCTCTACGAGATAGCGCAGGGCGGCACGGCCGTGGTCGTGGCCACCCACAACCTCAGCCTCCTCGAGCAGTTCCCCGGCAGGGTGCTGCGCTGCGGCGGCAAGAAACTTGAAGTGCAATAAAAAAAACATTAATGCAAACCGATATGATTCTCAAGAAATTATACGCAATCGCAATCCTTGCCGCAGCATGCCTCGCGGCAGCTCCCGCGGCCAGCGCCGCAAGTCCTCTCGACGCGCTCAAAGGCGCCATCGGCGCCATCGTGGGCGGCAGCGGCACATCGTCGGTCATCGCCGAAGGCACATGGACCTACTCCGGCCCCGCCGTCAGCTTCAAGAGCGACAACGCCCTGCAGAACCTCGGCGGAGCAGCCGCAGGCACGGCCCTTGAGGCGAAAATCAAGCCCTACTACGACAAGGCCGGCCTGCAGGGCATGACCTTCACCGTAGGCGCCGACTCCACGTTTGTCATGAAAGTGAAGAAACTCTCGTTCAAGGGCACCATCGTCTACGGCGCTCCCGGCGAGTGCACCCTGCAGATGTCGGGCCTCGGCAAGATAGCCGGCGGCAACTTCAAGGCACAGTGGCAGGTGGTGGGCAACTCGCTGTCGCTCACCTTCGACGTGTCCAGGCTCGTCGACCTCGTGAGCAAGATTGCCGCCGTGTCGGGCCAGAGCACTCTCTCCACCCTGGCCACGCTGCTTGAAAGCTACGACGGCGTTTACGCCGGATTCCGCTTCAGCAAGAGCTCAGGCTCCGCCCTCTGATGCCGCACAAGCGCAGCAACATCCTTGCCTCGGCCGCAGCGCGGGCGCGCTACCGCCTGCGCCTGTGGCGCTACCGCGCCGGCCGCTTCCGCATCCACTTCGGGGCGGCCCTGCGCGCAGGGTCGGCAGTGCTGGGCGTGGCAGCCGCCGTGGCGTCGCTGCTGTGCATCGTCGACCTGCTGCTCTATTTCGGCTTCGACCACAACCCCTCCGACCGCGGACTGCTGCGCGGAGGCCTGCGCGCCGTGCAGGCCGTGTTTGCCGCCAACGTGCTCTACGGCCTCGTGCTGCGCGGCCGCGACACGCTGCGCGACACACGCCTGCTCAAGTGGATAGTCGACGCCGGCGTGCTGCTGTCGCTGCTGCCGTGGCTGTATCCGCGGCCCGTGCATCCCTGGATTCCGTGGCTCGACAGCGTGCTCTACAGCCACGCCTTCCTCTTCGGAGTGACGGCCGCCTATTCGCTCGTCAACATCTGCTACACGGCCATACGCCTGCTCGCCTTCCGCACCAACCCCTCGCTGCTGCTCTCGGCCAGCTTCCTGTTCTTCATCCTCGCAGGCTCGCTCGTGCTCATGCTGCCGCGCTGCACCGTCGTGCCCATCAGCTACGTCGACTCGCTCTTCATCAGCACCTCGGCCGTGTGCATCACCGGGCTGACGCCCGTCGACGTGTCGGCCACGTTCACGCCCCTGGGCCTGCTCGTGCTGTCGATACTCATCCAGATAGGCGGCCTCGGAGTGCTCACGTTCACGAGTTTCTTCGCCCTCTTCTTCAGCGGAGCGCCGAGCATCTACAGCCAGCTGATGCTGCGCGACATGGTCTACAGCCGCAGCCTCAACGCCCTGCTGCCCACGCTGCTCTATGTGCTGGGCTTCACCGTGGCCGTCGAGGCCATAGGCGCCGCAGCAATCTACTTCACCGTGCCGCCCGAGCTCGGGCTCGACACCCACGGGAGAGCGGTGTTCGCAGCCTTTCTGAGCCTCTCGGCCTTCTGCAACGCCGGCTTCACCAACATCCCCGACGGCATGGGCAACGCCGCCCTCATGGCCGGCAACCAGTGGATCTACGTCGCCACCTCCGTCATCGTGCTCGCCGGAGCCATCGGCTTCCCCATCCTCGTCAACTTCAAGGACGCGCTCGCGCTGAGGGCGCGCCGCCTGTGGGCACGCCTGCACGGGCGCCGCTTCGTGTGTCCCGTCCATGTCTACGACCTCAACACCAAGCTCGTGCTGACGGTGTCGCTCACCATCCTCGCCGTCGGCACCGCCGCATTCTTCCTGCTCGAGTACGACAACACGCTCGCCGGCATGCCATGGTGGAAAAAACTGGCGCAGAGCCTGTTCAACGCCACAGCGCCGCGCAGCTCGGGTTTCTCGTCGGTGAGCCCCGCCGCCTTCCTGCCCGCCACGCTGCTCGTCGTGGTCGTGCAGATGTGGATAGGCGGCGCCTCGCAGTCGATGGCCGGCGGCATCAAGGTGAACACGCTGGCCGTGGTGCTGCTCAACCTGCGCAGCATCGTCTACGGCCATGCCGGCGTGGCGGCCTTCCGCCGCGGCATCGCCATCCCCAGCGTGCGCCGCGCCAACGCCGTGGTGTCGCTCAGCATCATAGCCTTCGTGGCCTACGCCCTCGCGCTGCTGCTGCTCGAGCCGGAGCTCGGAGCGCGCGAGCTGCTGTTCGAGACCGTCAGCGCCCTGTTCACGGTGGGTTCGTCGCTCGGCGTCACCGACAGCCTCGGCGATGCCGCCAAGGTGGTGCTCAGCACGGCCATGTTCGTCGGCCGCGTAGGCATCCTGTCGCTGCTCATGGGCGTAGTGCGCTCGCGCCGTGACGCGTCGCCCCATTTCCCCAAAGAATCAGTAATCATAAATTAGCCAGCATATGAGATACCTCGTCATCGGCCTCGGCATCTATGGCAGCAACCTCGCCCGCGACCTCACGGAGATGGGCCACGAAGTCATAGGCGTGGACGTCAACCAGACCAACATCGACGAAATCAAGGACTACATCTCCACCGTCTACCTCGTCGACACCACCGAGGAAAGCGCCCTGGCCGTGCTGCCCCTGCGCAATGTCGACGTAGTGATAGTGGCCATCGGCGAGAACTTCGGCGCCAGCGTGCGCACCGTGGCCCTGCTCAAGAAGATGGGCGTCAGATGCCTCTACGCACGCGCCATCGACAAGCTGCACGAGACCATCCTCGAGGGCTTCGGCATACAGCGCATCATCACCCCCGAGCAGCGCGCCGCCCTCGACTTCGCCCACGAGATAGAGCTGGGCGCACGCGTGCAGTCGCTCGAGATAGACAAGGACAACTATGTCATGAAATTCGCCGCTCCGGCCTATTTCGAAGGCATAGACGTGGCCGACCTGCGTCTCGACGAGGACTTCGGGCTCCGCCTCGTGGCCGTCAGCCGCGAATCGGCCAAACCCAACATCTTCGGCGTCGCAGGCACCGTGCAGCAGCTGCTGTGGCCCGCACCCGACGCGCCCGACACGAAAGTGCGCCGGGGCGACATGCTCACCGTGTTCGGCTCGCTGCGCGCCTTCCGCGCCATGTGCCGCCACATCTCCTGACCCGCTACTCCCCGGCCGACGGAGAGGGCAGGGGAGCGTTGGCGCGATGGTCGCGTGCGGTCTGCAGCGTGCGCTCCAGGCGTTCGCGCTCGATGCTCGCGCTGCGCAGCCGCTGAAGCGCCTGCGCGTACTGCCACGAACGCACCAGCGCCGCACGCATCGCCGGCGTAATCTTCACTTCCACGCTGCCGCGGCTGCCGTCGAGATGCACTTTCACAGGCCCGTCGCCCGCCGCCGCTATGGCTTCCATGGCCTCGGCCACCTCTTCCTGGCGCAGCGATGTCAGCTCTGAGCCCTCGCTCGCGATGCTGCGCCCTTCGCCCACGGGGGGTGTCTGCACGGTGCCTGCGGCGGTGGTGACACTCAGCGAGTTGAGACCTATGCGCTTGCCCTTGACCACGGCGGCGATGCTCAGGTAGCCGTCGCCGTCGATGCGCGGCTCGATGCCCGTGGAAGCCGTCACGTCGTTCTTTGCCAGCTCTCTGGCCACGCGGTGGCCTTCCAGGCCACGCGGCCCGTCGACATGCACGAACAGCGCCTGCAGGCTGTCGGCAGTGAGCTGAGCGCGCACCAGGGCCTCCTGCGCCGGGCCTATGCGCTGCATGGTGGCCGCCTCGATGGCCGCCGCGCGTGTGGCGAGGGCCGTGCGGCGCACGGCCGTCTGTTCGCCGTAGGCGCTGTCGATGCTGTCGAGCAGGGCGAGAGCCTGCTCGCTCTGTCCCGAGGCCACAAGCGTCTCGGCCTGCACGCGCAGCTGCTCGGCGGCTGCGGCGCGGCGCTCCTTCTCGGAGGTGCATGCGGTGGCGGCTGCGGCGAGAGCCGCGGCTATGATTAGTTTACTTGCTGCGTTGCACATCTTTTACTCCTTTCACTGTCTTTAGTTTCTTGATAAGTTGGTTCAGCACGGCTGTGTCGCTGACGCCCACCACCACGAAGCCCTGGAAGAGGCCGTCGTTGCTGTCGATGGAGATGCTGCGCAGCGACGTGTCCTTCTCCTTGTTGATGATGGAAGTGAGGTTGGTGACTATGCCGAGGTCGTCCTGGCCCACCACGCGCAGCGTGGCCGCGAACTGGGTGCCCGTCTTGCCGCTCCAGCGCGTGCGGATGAGGCGGTAAGGGTAGTTGAGGCGTATGTTGCGGGCGTTGGGGCAGTCGCTGCGGTGGATTTTGATGACGCCTTCCGACGACACGAAGCCGAACACGTCGTCGCCGAAGATGGGGTTGCAGCAGCGTGCCATGCGGTAGTTGATGCCCTTGATGTTGTCGCCGATCACGAGGATGTCGTTGTCCTGCGACGTCGTGTGCTCGCCGTCGCCCAGCGGATCGCGCATCACATATTCGCTGGCCGACACGCGGGTGGTCTCGTCGGCAGGCCGCACGGCCTCCGTGTAGCTGTCGATCACGCTGTTGGCGTCGAGCTTCTCGTCGGCCACGGCGGTGTAGAAATCGGTGATGTTCTTGTAGCCCGACTTGGCGATGACGCGGGACAGCAGCGCCTCGTCGACATCGATTTTGCGGTTTTTGAAGCGTCTCTGCAGCAGCTCCTTGCCCAGCTCGGCGCGCTTGCCCGCCATCTCCTTGAGGGCCACGCGTATCTTGTTGCGCGCCTTCGACGTCACGGCTATGCCGAGCCAGTCGGGCTTGGGTGTCTGGCCGGGCGAGGTGAATATCTCCACGGTGTCGCCGCTGCGCAGGCGGTAGGTCATGCGCTGGTTCTTGCCGTTGACGCGCCCTCCCGTGCAGTGCGACCCCACGCCGGAGTGGATGCTGAAGGCGAAGTCGAGCAGCGTGGCTCCCATAGGCAGCTTGTAGAGGTCGCCCTTGGGAGTGAACACGAACACCTCCTTGTCGTACACGTCCATGCGCATGTTCTTCATCAGCTCCAGCGGGCCGTCGGCTCCGGCCTCGAGAATGTCGCGCACATTGTTCATCCACGCGTCCAGTCCGCCCTCGGCCTTTATGCCCTTGTAGCGCCAGTGGGCCGCCAGGCCCTTCTCGGCCACGAGATCCATGCGGCGCGAGCGTATCTGCACCTCCACCCAGCGCTCTTCCGGGCCGTAGACCGTTATGTGCAGCGACTCGTAGCCGTTGCTCTTGGGGATGCTTATCCAGTCCTTCATGCGCGCCGGGTTGGGGCGGTACATGTCGGTGACGATGGAGTAGACGAGCCAGCACTGGTTCTTCTCCAGCTCGGGCGGCACGTCGAGGATGATGCGTATGGCGAAAAGGTCGTAGATATCCTCGATGTCGTTCTTCTGCTTCTTCATCTTGTTCCATATCGACGATATGGACTTCGTGCGTCCCTTGATGTCGAAGCGCAGTCCCTCCGCCTCGAGACGCCGCCGCACAGGGTCGATGAAGTCGGCGATGTACTTCTCGCGGTGGGCCTTCGTCTGGTTCAGCTTGCGGGCGATGCGGGTGAACATCTCGCGGTTGCTGTACTTGAATGCCAGGTCCTCGAGCTCGCCCTTGATGGAGTAGAGGCCCAGGCGGTGGGCCAGCGGAGCGTAAAGATAGCTCGCCTCGGCAGCCACGTTGCGCACTGCTTCCTCGTCGGGGTGGTGGTTGATGGCCTGCATGAGCGCAAGGCGGTCCACAATCATGATGATGATGACACGGATATCGTCGGCGAAGGTGAGCAGCAGCTTGCGGAAATTGTCGGTCTCCACGGCAGCGCGGCGGCTGTAGAGCGACGCCACATGCAGCAGGCCGTCGATCATGCGGGCCGCATCTTCGCCCCATCGCGCGGCTATCTCGTCGCGGCCGATGGCTCCGGCGCGCACATACTCGTAGAGCATCAGAGCCACAGCCATGTTGCGGTCGGGGCTCAGGCGCTCGGCCAGCATGACAGCCGTGTGCATGTGGCGCAGCACAGGGTGCAGCCCGAAGCGGTCGCGGCGCAAGGCTCCGGCGCTGGCCTGCAGCGCGCACCGCAGCGCCGTGATGTCGCCGGCAGAGGCCACAGGCCGCATCAGGCGCATCAGCCGGCGGCACAGCGCGAGCACTTCGGTGCGCTCCTCGGAGGTGAATTCTATAGAGTCCATAGCACAGTAATGGGGGTTTGCGACGTCAAAGTTAGCAAATAGCTCTTAATAAAACAATGTGCGGCACGAAAAATTTGCACGAGCCAAAAAAGTATTGTAAATTTGTGCCACTGATCTATACCGGACAACACCAATCAACTACATATATATAACTTAACAAAAGTTATGGCAGAAAAGAATGAAAAATTGTTTGACCAGTTCCCTCCGGTGAGCTACGACGAGTGGCGCGCCAAGGTGGAAGCCGACCTCAAAGGAGCCGACTTCAACAAGAAACTGGTCTGGCGCACCAACGAAGGCTTCAACGTGCAGCCCATCTACCGCGCCGAGGACATCGCCGACTTCAAGACCACAGGTTCCCTGCCCGGCGAATATCCCTATGTGCGCGGCACACGCGACAACAACGACTGGCTCACCCGCCAGGACATCGAGGCTGAGACACCCGAGCAGGCCAACGCCATCGCTCTCGACGTGCTCGGCAAAGGCGTCACCTCGCTCGGATTCCGCGTGGCGTCGGCCGACGAAGTGGCCCTCGTGCTCAAAGGCATCGACCTCGCCAAGGTGGAAATCAACATAAGCTGCTGCGTATGCAAGAGCCACGACGTGGCACGCGCTCTCGTGGCATGCATCAAGGAGCAGGGCGCCGAGGCCGCATTCCGCGGAGCCGTCGACTACAACCCCCTGCGCCGTCAGCTCGTCAAAGGCAAGGAAGGCATCGACACAGCCGCACTCGTGGCCGACGCCAAAGCCATGCTCGACATCGTGGCCCCCGTGCCCGCCCTACGCTGCATCAACGTGGAAAGCCTCCTGCTCGGCAACGGCGGCGCCTACATCTACCAGGAACTCGGCTACGCCCTCGCATGGGGCGCGGCATGGATGACCGCCCTCACCGACGCCGGCATCGACGCCGACACCGCCGCATCGCGCATCAAGTTCAACATGTGCGTGTCAAGCAACTTCTTCATGGAACTCGCCAAGTTCCGCGCCGCCCGCATGCTCTGGGCGCAGATCGTCGAGCAGTACAAGCCCGCAGGCAGCGACGCCGCCAAGATGATGGTGTGCGCCAAGACCTCGCGCTTCAACCAGACCATCTACGACGCCCACGTCAACCTGCTGCGCTCCCAGACGGAGACCATGTCGGCAGCCCTCGCAGGCGTCGACTCCATCGTCACCACACCCTTCGACGAGCCCTACAAGACCCCCGACGCATTCTCCGAGCGCATCGCCCGCAACCAGCAGTTCCTGCTCAAGGAAGAAAGCCACCTCGACAAGGTGGTCGACCCCGCCGGCGGCAGCTACTACGTCGAGACCCTCACCGTCAACATCGCCAAGGAAGCGTGGAAGCTCTTCCTGGCCGTCGAGGAAGAAGGCGGATTCTTCGCCCTCGCAGGCGAAGGCAAGGTGCAGGCAGCCGTCAACGAATCCTGCGCCAAACGCCACACCGACGTCGCCCGCCGCAAGGAAATCCTGCTCGGCACCAACCAGTACCCCAACATCAACGAGCTCGCCGCATCCAAGATAGAGAAAAAAGAAGGATGCTGCTGCTCCGGCGACAGCCGAGGCGCCAACGCCCTGGCCATGAAACGCGCCGCCACCGACTTCGAGACCCTGCGCCTCGCCACCGAGGCCGCGGCCAACCGTCCCAAAGTGTTCATGCTCACCATCGGCAACCTGGCCATGCGCCTCGCCCGAGCACAGTTCTCCACCAACTTCTTCGGCTGCGCAGGCTATGAAATCATCGACAACCTCGGCTTCGACACCGTGCAGGCCGGCATAGACGAAGCTCTCGCAAAGGGCGCCGACGTCGTGGTGCTCTGCTCCAGCGACGACGAATACGCCACCCTCGCCCCCGAAGCATACAAGTATCTCGACGGCCGCGCCGAGTTCGTAGTGGCAGGCGCCCCCGCATGCATGGAAGAACTCCAGGCAGCAGGCATACAGCACTTCGTGCACGTTCGCTGCAACGTGCTCGACACACTCCAGCAGTTCAACGCCAAACTCCTCAAATAAGCACCGGCTATGAAACCCGATTTTAAGACTATCGACATAAGCGCCGACGCTTTTGGCGCCGAGCACAAGGCTGCACCCGCAGCCGAAGAGTGGCTGACACCGGAGCTCATCCCCGTCAAGCCCGTTTACACCAAAGAAGACCTCGAAGGCCTCGAGCACCTCAGCTACGTCAGCGGCCTTCCCCCCTTCCTGCGTGGCCCCTACAGCGCCATGTATCCCCTGCGCCCCTGGACCATCCGCCAGTACGCAGGCTTCTCCACCGCTGCCGAGTCCAACGCATTCTACCGCCGCAACCTCGCATCCGGCCAGAAAGGCCTCTCCGTGGCCTTCGACCTCGCCACCCACCGCGGCTACGACGCCGACCACGCACGCGTAGTAGGCGACGTCGGCAAGGCAGGCGTCAGCATCTGCACCCTCGACGACATGAAGGTGCTCTTCGACGGCATCCCCCTCAACAAGATGTCCGTGTCCATGACCATGAACGGAGCCGTGCTCCCCGTCCTCGCCTTCTACATCAACGCAGGCCTCGAGCAAGGCGCCCGCCTCGACGAGATGGCAGGCACCATCCAGAACGACATCCTCAAGGAATTCATGGTGCGCAACACCTACATCTACCCCCCGGAGTTCTCCATGCGCATCATCGCCGACATCTTCGAGTACACCTCGCAGAACATGCCCAAGTTCAACTCCATCTCCATCTCCGGCTACCACATGCAGGAAGCAGGCGCCACATGCGACATCGAGCTGGCCTACACCCTCGCCGACGGTCTTGAGTACCTCCGCGCAGGCGTCAACGCAGGCATGGACATCGACGCATTCGCACCCCGCCTGTCGTTCTTCTGGGCCATCGGCATGAACTACTTCATGGAAGTGGCAAAGATGCGCGCCGCACGCATGCTCTGGGCAAAGATCGTCAAGCAGTTCAACCCCAAGAACCCCAAGTCGCTCGCGCTCCGCACCCACTCGCAGACGTCCGGCTGGAGCCTCACCGAGCAGGACCCCTTCAACAACGTAGGCCGCACCTGCATCGAAGCCATGGGCGCAGCCCTCGGCCACACGCAGAGCCTCCACACCAACGCCCTCGACGAAGCCATCGCCCTGCCCACCGACTTCTCCGCGCGCATCGCCCGCAACACGCAGATCTACATCCAGGAAGAAACCCTCGTCACCAAGCAGATCGACCCCTGGGGCGGCAGCTACTACGTCGAGGCACTCACCAATGAGATCGCCCACCGCGCATGGGCCCACATCCAGGAAATCGAAGCGCTCGGCGGCATGGCAAAAGCCATCGAGACCGGACTGCCCAAGCTCCGCATCGAAGAAGCAGCCGCACGCGCGCAGGCACGCATCGACAGCGGACGCCAGACCATCGTCGGCATCAACAAGTACCGCCTCGACCACGAGGACCCCATCGACATCCTCGAAATCGACAACACCGAAGTGCGCCGCGAGCAGATCGAACGCCTCAACGACGTCAAGGCCCACCGCGACGAAGCCAAAGTGAAAGAAGCCCTCGCAGCCATCACCGAATGCGTCCGCACCAAGCAGGGCAACCTCCTCGACCTCGCCGTCAAGGCAGCAGGCCTCCGCGCCACCCTCGGCGAAATCTCCGACGCCTGCGAAGAAGTCGTAGGCCGCTACAAAGCAGTAATCCGAACAATCTCCGGCGTGTACTCCAACGAAACCAAGCAAGACCCCGACTTCGTGCGCGCACAGCAGATGTGCGCCGAATTCGCCAAGCGTGAGGGCCGCCAGCCCCGCATCATGATAGCCAAGATGGGCCAGGACGGCCACGACCGCGGCGCCAAAGTCGTAGCCACCGGCTACGCCGACTGCGGCTTCGACGTCGACATGGGACCCCTGTTCCAGACACCCGCCGAGGCAGCCCGCCAGGCCGTCGAAAACGACGTCCACATCCTCGGCGTCTCCTCCCTCGCCGCAGGCCACAAGACCCTCATCCCCCAGGTGATCGAGGAACTCAAGAAGCTCGGCCGCGACGACATCATGGTCACCGCCGGCGGCGTAATCCCCGCCCAGGACTACGACTTCCTCTACAAGGCGGGCGTAGCAGCCATCTTCGGCCCCGGCACACGCATCCCCGACTCCGCCATCAAGATGCTCGAAATCCTCAACGAAAGCGCCGAATAAAGCGCCCCTTCGCTGACCGCACATACACACGACCGGCAGGACCCCCAGGGCCCTGCCGGTTTTTCAGATAGCGGAGCGAACAAAACAGCCACCCCCGCCGTTATACCAACAGTTATAACATAACCGGAATTCTCTCAAATGAAAAAAATCATCTATCTGACCCTCGTGAGCCTCCTGACCATCTCCGTGTGCGCGTGCTCCGACGACGACGAGCCCATCAGCCCCCTCCAGCTGCCACAGGCCGCCCGCACCTTCCTCGCCCAGTTCTTCCCCACCTACGACGTCCGCAGCGTAGAAAAAGACGGCCACCACGACGACACCGAGTACACCGTCACCTTCACCAACGGCTACGAAGTCGAGTTCGACGCCTCCGGCGAATGGACCGACGTCGACGCCCCCGACGGCCTTGCCATCCCCGACGGCATAGCCCCCGCCACCATCGCCGAATACGTCGTCACCTACTATCCCGGCGACGGCATCAACGAAATCTCACGCGACCGCCGCGGCTACGACGTCGACCTCATCTCCGGCACCGACCTCGTATTCACCCTCACCGGCGACCTCGTCTCCATCAACTGATCCCCCTCTCCTCTCTCCTCGATATCCCGCAAAAAAGAAGCGGCGCGCCCCCGGCCGCCGCTCTTTTTATGTAAATATGCCAACGCTCCCGTTATTCAGGCAGCAGCCGGTAGAATCAATTTACCCCCCCCCTATTTGCTTTGTTTAATTCATTGATAGGCTGCCTTTTACGGATGAACTTCGCAGGGTTGCCGCCCCATATTTCCCACGCGGGAATATCTTTGGTGACCACGCTTCCGGCAGCCACCACAGCCCCTTCCCCTATCTCTACAGAATTGACAATCAAAGAGTTCATCCCGATGAAAGCATCGTTGCCGATGGTCACTTTGCCGAGGTACATTCCGCAATTGTCCGGGTTGTAGAAATGTGTGAGAATCTGTACGCCGGTAGTTATGCCTACATGTTCACCTATTTCCACGAGGTCAGGCCGGATGCCGTCGAACCCCACATGGGCTCCTATGAAAGAACGTGGGCCGATGCTTATGCCAGCCATGCGAAGCAGCCTTACGCGCAATTTAGTGTATAGCCATGGCGATTCGCTGAGTGTCACCAGAAGTTTTCGCCAAATACGCTTGAGCGGATATGAAGTCTGGCCGAGTCGGTCTATTTTAGGGTTCATTGTTTTGTTATAGTTTTAATGTGTTCTACATACTTTTTTGCAACCGACGGCCATGTGTATTCGTTTGCAATGCGTTGATAGTTATTCTCGACAGGTCCGTATAATGTCTCCGGACTGTCAACTGCCAGCTCTATGGCTTTGACGAGATCGGCTTCCGATTCCGGCATCACCCATAAGGCATTCGCCTTCTCGAGGAGTTCTCTATTGGCCGGTATGTCCGATGCTATTACCGGCACTTTTCGGCTCATTGCCTCCATAAGAGTTATCGCAAGACCCTCAGAGGTAGAAGGGATGCAGAACGCAAAGGCATTACGCAGTAGAACTTCCTTGTCAGCACCGAATACAGCGCCTGTGAACACTATGTCGTCACGTCCGGCCGCCAGTTGATGCAGTGAGTTTACGAAATCCGGCTGAGCGTTGTTGTCACCGGCTATCACGAGACTATAGCCAGCGTGGCTTGCCTTTTTGAATGCTGATATGAGATAGTGTGGGTTCTTCACTTCCGTAAGTCTCGCCAGCAGCAGGAAATAGCGCTTGCTCTGAAGGCCGAAACGCTCAAGCACATTGCTTTTCGGCTGCTCATCGTCGGGGAGGATGACAGCACCGGGAATGGTCACGGCATCATAGCCATAACGCTTTTTAAAGTATTGAGTCTGATAATCGCTGCACATTATCAAGTTTGGCGTAGCCCACGCCGTGTAGTGCTCAAGTATCTGTAAAATCTTTTTCTGGCCGGGTGAATACTTGCTCTGACACCATTCCAGGCCATGGCCCTGCAGCAGGCACGCGCGTCCGAACAGGCGTCCCAGAGGGCTCCAAAGGGCGGGTGGCCACGCATTGAGATGAATAATGTCCACATTCTTGATGTGGCGTATCGTGTGCCACATAGCTTTGAGACTTAGCAAAGGCTTGCATAGGAAACGGCTCTTGGGACTTTTTTGGTGAATGACACGGAAACCGCAATACATTTCCTCGCCGTTTCGCTGGCTCTCGCAGAACACGATGGGTTCATGTCCCAGCCGCACGAGCTCAGATGCAAGATTGCGCACATAATTCTCTATGCCGCCGGTTGTGTGTATGTCTCGTCCTCCGATGAATACTATCTTCATATTAGATTGTCATAAAGATTCTTTTTACCGCCTTTTGTCATTGCTTCTCCAGATAATTCATGTCACGATAGCAATTTTAGGTAGTTTTGCCGGAATGCCTGCATGCTGTATTCCCTGTGCAGGATGCAGTTTCCTTCACGTCCCATGCGCACGCGCAGGTCGTGAGATTCGGCCAAGCGCACTATAGCAGAAGAAATGGCGTCCACGTCTTTGGCCGGAACGACGAACCCGCTCTTTCCATTGTCTACGAGCCTTGCATTGTCGCCCACATCAGTGGCCACTACGGGCAGCGAGGCGTCCATGGCCTCCATGATAGAGTTGCTGGTTCCCTCAAACAAAGATGTCGACAGATATATGTCGCTGTCGGCCAGGAACGACGGGATGTTTTTGGGATTGATAATCATCTCCACGCAGTCTTCCACGCCATAGGCCTTTATCCATTCGCGTATCTGCTGCTCAAGTTCGCCGTGGCCTATAATAAGATAGCGCAGCGACGGAACTGCGGCATTTGCCCGGGCAAATGCCGCAATGGCCGTTTCATAGTCTTTTTGCGCCACGAAGCGCGCCACCGACACCACCCGCACAGTCTCGCGCATAGGGCGTTCGACGGCAGCCTTGGGGTTGAGATAGCAGTTCGGGATAACAGTCATTCTGCGGATGCCCTTGCGCCCGAACACATCCATGCCTGCGTAGTTGTTGACCACAGCGCCTGTCGCAAGCACGTTGCCGATCTTCTCAAGCATGAGTTTGGCCGTGGGCAGGCTCGCATTTCTAAGGCCCTGGTAGATGTGTTTCACTCCGGCCATGCGTCCGACTATCGGCCCCCAGAAATCGGGGTAGGTGAGGTAGCAGAACATCGTGTCGGCCTTGATTGCACGCAGCCTGCGGTAAAGCTCGCGTAGCCTCGACATGCTGCTCCCTGAGAACATGGTGATGTTTTCAGGGCCGGGCGCATACAGATCCATCAGCTCTTTTTCCAGTCCGGCTTCCGGAAACAGTACGAAAAGATGCACCTTGTGTGTGTCTGCCAGCGCATTGCCAAGAAGCACAGCCTGTTTCTCGGCACCGCCCTTCTTAAGCGTAGGGATAAGTATTGCTATTGTGCTCATAGAAATCGTCGTTAATCTACATCTTTCCGAATTGCATGGTGATTATTTTGCCTAACATAAATATTTCTCCGTAAAGGAAAGGCAACAGCAGCAACCTGTTCATCACTTTGTAGCTGCAAAATTTGTTCTGGTACATATAAGTGATGATAAGGCATAGTGGAATACCGGCCATATACAGATATCTATAACCTATAACCCACAAACCAATTATTTGATTGCCTGCAATTCCGAGTATCGTGATTGCTATGAGCACGATGAATAAGGTGAGCGTCAGATAACGGCTTATAGCTTCGGAACAAACTTTGTTGTTCTTTCTGAAATAAAATTTCCATATTGCGTAGCCCAGGGCTATATAAAAACTATAATATCTGAGAGTGGTGATGAGTTCCCATTTCCAGTTGAACGCAATCTGTATCTTGGATGATGCGTATCCCTGTGCGCTTTTGGCAAATTCACTGCTGTTATCAGCTAAAAGTGCGCCGGAGATGATTCCGCCTAACACATATTTCACACCCATAATCACAAATGGCGTAGTCAGTAAAATCAAAAGTACTCTTTTTTTCGTAAGTTTGAAGAATACTAAAGGACTAAGTGCTATTAGCACCAAAACACTTCTATGGGAAATATATGCTAATGCAAACATGCCAGCAGCAATACACAGTCGTCGCAATATGTTCCCTTTGTTGACGACAAGGAAACTGGCTCCATAGAAATATAGTGCCATAGCAAGTGAGACACGGGCATACGAAAACGTCAGCATAAAGAATATTGTGAATACATAAATGAATAAATTCTCATTTAGTTTCAGTCTCTTAGCTGTTAAGTACACAAATATTAATGCCGCGCCCCATACAAACAACCTGAATATAATATATGAGCCGCAAGACAACAATGATATGTAATAGTATATAGGGTCTCTGAAGTCCTTTAGTCCATGATAAAAATTTCTTGCAAAGCTAAAATAGTCAGTATCCCAGAATGCGTACAGGCAGAAAAGCAAAACGGAACACCAGGAGAGTTGGCGGGTGGTTTTGCTATCCTTAAGTAAATATACTATAAGGAATACAAAATTCATAAGAACAAAGCAAAACCAGAACTCCGACAAAGAAGTGCCGGTGGGGCGTGGTATATGCAGGTCGAAATTCCAGTTAAAGGCAGATGGCAAATCCATACTCAGTGATTTAAATGGTACATTGTTTTTTTGCAAAAAAATACACTAATGTTCCTATTATGACGCGGGACAATGCTATGGCGCATGCCGCTCCGGTGTAGCTGAAGAAATAAATGAGAGGTATGGCAGATATAGCTCCTGCTAAAGAAGCATATAACGTTATTTTCCGCAGCAGCCTCTCTTTGCCGGTGATTAATAGATAATTTGTTCCGTATATATTGGTAATAGAATGGAAAATCAGAGAAGCTCCCAATATCCGCAGTGGCATGATTGAAGGCTTGAACGAATCACCTAAGACTACGTCTACAAGTATAGGCGCGCCAAATACCAATACTAAAGAAAAAAGTATCGTGATGGCGAGTTTTATCTTTGCATATACGATATGTTTTTCTATGTGTCTTGAGAGATAGGGAAAAAAGGCACGGCTCAAAATCGTGAGAAATTGGCTTCCAATGCTATAAAACTTATTTGCTCCTTCAAGAAAACCATTAGCTACGCTTCCTCCCCAAAAACCGAGCAAGAGCACGGAGAAGTTTGTATAGAGGTTGGGTATAATAGTGTTTAAGAATACGTCAAAGCCGCTTTTAACGCTATCGCACACATCGCTGACATGTGCAAAATGAAATTTGATATGGAAAGAATATCTTATGTATAGCATGCTGATTATTCCCGCCATAATATATCCGAGGCCGGCAAATACAGGCTGTAGCACATAGTCCTTGGATTCATCGATGAATACGAATATCAGCACTGTAAAAAGGGCCTTAGACAGCAAATTTAGTATTGTAATCATCTTCATTCTCTCCATTCCTTGAAACAACCATTCGGGAAAAATGGTTTGTCCGATAACAATGGAAAAAGATAAAGCGATTACCAAGTAGTTCTCTTTAAAATATGGTACTGTAATGAGAAGCACAGCAAGACAAATGCCGGAGACAAGCATTAGAGCCAGCTTGCTTGTCGTCACAATTGAATATATCCTTTCAACCGCCGCTTTGTCTCCCCGGCATTTTGCTATATCTCTCGTGGCAGTGAAATTATAGCCCCAGTCGGTAATTGTCATAAAGTACACGATTACAGACATGGCAAATGCTATTTTACCAAATCCCTCTACTCCGATTACACGTGCGAGGTATGGATATGTTAAAATCGGCAGGACATAGCTGCCGATTTGAAGCAGCGAGAGATAAGAGAAATTTGTAATTACGCGTTTAGCATCTTTTGACGCCTGCACGCGTTTCAAAATATTCGTAGGTTTAGTCACGCTCACAATTGATAGATTACGAGGTTTCTATACTTTTTTATTGAACCATATGGCGGCTTTCATGAATGGCCGCGCTATTGCCACTAAAATCTGTTCCCGCAGACGCAGTTTTGGCCTGTCTTCCGGATGTTCCAATGACAATAGCAGTGCGTAACCAGCTATATTTTTGAGATATGCTTTCTTGTCGTATCGAAGTAACAAATCGGAACGCTCCAATAATGTGAAATAGAATTCTACAAGTTTGTTGTAGATCATTCGCTTATCGCCGGCCATGCATCTGGATAATGCTCCATCGCAGAGTCCGCCTGTCGATTCAATATATATACGTGTGATTTCAGGTACAAAACGAGTTTTGTATTTTCGTGCGGCGCGGCTCCATCTGATACCTTCAGCAAAGTTGGACGCATGCTCCATATATGGAAATACTTCCGGCACAGCGGCAATGCTATTGACAATTTCGTTCTTCCTGCAGCCCACCATTTCGCATGAGGCTTTTTGTTTGAAACAGATGTCGTTGTAATTGGAATCATACCATGGAGAGGGCAGTTCCTTTCCTACCAGAGTCCCGTCCGGACGTTTGCATCGGGTTCTTATCTCCCAAAAATCATCGTAATCCGGCTGGTTCTCAAGTATGGACCAATGTCGGTCGAACACTTCAAGCATGTCTGGTGTCACCGGGTCATCGTCATCGGCGGTGAGTACATATCTACCGGAAAAATACGGCATAGCTGCGCGCCATGCCGTGTGCTTTCCACCATTCGATTTGGCTATATATTTTATGCTTATTACATCTTCCTGAATAAAAGAGTTTACTACCTCGTCGGTGTTATCGCTTGACCCGTCATTAACAATTATCCATTCAAAATCTTTGAATGTCTGAGACTTCAGTTCTTCATAAAGCCGTGGTAGGACGCTGGCTCTATTATAAGTAGCAGTAAAAACGGAAAAGCGTTTAGGATGGCTCATTTTATAAATGGAGTTAAACGGTAGGCAAAATATTTTAGAATGATGGCTGTTAATATAGAGATGGCACATACAATAACTGTAGATAGATAAGCGCCGGTATTCTCAATAATATTGCCGCGGGCACATAAAGCTATTACAGCGCCTTGTACGAGATATATTTCATACGAATACTTTCCGAGAAATGATAAAGTTTTTGAATTAAATCCCGGCATAGTGGCAAGTATAAACCATAATAAAATACATATTGTAAGATTATAAATCGGCGTAAGCCGGACAAACATAGCTCCTAAACTTACAAGTGTGACAGATAACATAAATAAAGTAAGTCTTCCACGTTTTTTTTGAAGCATATTTAAGATCTGTCGTTCGTAGGATGCTATGAACACGCCAAGATTGAACGCAGGTACGGCATTTACCCACCAACCGCCCCAATGAAATATCTTTAATACGAGAATACAATATACTGCAGTGAATATAAGCATAGTAATATTCATTGCTCTTAATGACTTTGTGCTCTTACATGAAACGTAAAATGAGAGATATAAAAATATGATGGCAAATATAAACCAAGACGTGGGCAGTGGTGGAAAGCCATCGGCAAAACGATGTGCGAACCATTGCATGCTCTTATCGCCAAGTAACTCTATTGTTACAAATATAGTAGTGGCCAATAAAAATGGCGGTAAAAGCTTCGTAAATCTTTTGCTTATAAAATGGTTTATGTAATCGTCTCCATTGTTAATTCTGGATTTTATAAGCCCATATCCGGATAAAAAGAAAAAGATTGACACCACAATAGTACCCCATGGCCCGAATTGTCCGGGGAATATCATATCTTTGAAATGAAAAGACATGTGGTGTGCAATGATTAAAAATGCCAATATCCCTTTAACTTGCGTTGAAACGGAAACACTTACCCCCCCCACTCGGGTGTAATGCACTGAGTGTTAATGGTGTATGTGCGCAATAGCAAGACTGCTATGATTGTAAGTGCTAATAGATACATCCTAATTTTTCTTTATTCGGCAAGCTATCATTTGCCATGGCTTATGTATGTAGTATAGCAGCCTGCCGGACAGCGGCACACGGAATGCAAGCCCTTCGTTGATGCTGTCGCGACATGGGTTGCAATGGCCGCAGGGACGGCCGAACGCTGGTGAGTGACAGAACCAAGTATGTTTGACAGTGTCGCCATGACCTATGGCGCGTAACTTTTCTACCTCTTCCAGTTTTGTCATTCCCCACAGCGAGGTGGGTAAGTCTATGTGCGAATATATAAGATTGCCGTCATGGCTGCTTCCACTTGCCTCTGCACGGAGAACGCTATAGGCTCCGTCTTTGAATGGCACCAGTTTTAATTCTGTTTGGACGCATGCATAGGCTTTTGAGCGGTCGCTTTTTTCAAGACTCATTTCGAACCTGATGTTGTGCTGAGTTGCATACCGTGCGATAAGATCATACTGATGTCCTATTACGTGTTTGTCGTGCAATCGGTTGAACGCAGCAGTAATTTCTTCATCCGGAAGTATTTCGTTGAGCTGTATCGTTTTCAGATCAAGAAGCTGAGATTTTGTAAGTGGATGTTTGCGTATGATGTCAGTAATGGTTTTTATCGCGCGTAATTCATTTTTCAATGAATTGCGTACAAGGTCAACAATATACCAAGGTTGTATCGTTAGGCCTTTCATCTGCGAAAGCTCAATCACTCGAAAACTTGAATCAAGTCCTCCGGTCCAAAGGATATTAACTGTTCTGCTCACTTGTATATTATTCTATTTGGTTAATTCAATCAGTTGCCCGAGGGTCGTGTCCCATTCGGAGGGGGCAAAGCGGCCCATGCCGCTGCCGGGGTAAAAGGTAAGCTCCCCAAAGAGTATTCGCCCGTTTATGTTGTACAGATCAACGCGCACAAAGGGAATGCCTGCCGACAGCGTCGTTGCTATCTCAAGCATCTTGTCGAGGCCCTCGGGGCGCGGAGCGGGTTGGGCAGCATGCCGGGCTGCAGGGTTCAGCCCGATGAATGGCTGCAGTTGCCATTCGGTGTCGTAGAAGTCTATGGTCTCGCCGCTGTGACGGTCCTGGATGAGCTGGATGTAGACCGGACGTCCGTTGAAACAAAATATCTTATAGTCGCTCAAGTCTTCTTTGCCGGGCATTTCTATGAATTCCTCGGCAAGAATGCGTCTGGGCACATCGCGGTAGGGCCGCTCGCGGTAGGCCTTGTAAATGTCAGTCGACAACGATTTGTTCAGCATTTTTCGAGCCTTGGCTCTGTCGAATGTTTTTTTGTCGGCACACACACACACACCCATGCTGCCGCCGCCATGGGTGGTCTTGAGCACGAAGCGCTCCGGCAGCGAGTCGATGTCAATATCGTCAAAGCTGTCCCATATCCCGATTGTGGGGATAATGTATTCCGCGCCTATACGCTCGGCCACAAAATCCTTTACGGCGGCTTTGTCGACCATGGTGGTGTATTGGTCTTGATTTCCGTAAAGTTTCAGCCACTGGATTTTTTCGCAGAATGTGACGGGATTTTCCGTGCGCAGCTTGTTGCCGGTCTGCAGCCTATAGAGCATCTGCAGGTAAATTTTGTCGGGAATCGCGCTCGCTCCGGGTGTGTGTCGGAGAATGTAGGAGAGCGCTTTCCTGAGCGAAAAATGTGGCATATTATGGATTGAGTTTATAAATCTGTGATTTGGTAGTCGGGGATGGAGGCGAGCCAGGAGAGGCCGTAGCCGGAAAGCAGGCGTACGCTGAACATGCGGCGGGAGTTGGACGAGCCGTCGCACACGTCGAATATTTCGCCTTCGTAGCCGGCCATGAGGCCGCCGGTGACGCGCACTTTGCGGCCGGGGCCGAGTGTCGGGATGTCGGAAGCCAGCAGTTTTATATCTGGAGTGAAACAGCCGACAACGCGCTGAAATGCGGCCATCTGCGTGTCGCTTATCGTGGCATAGGCGGAGTCGGCAGCGGCCGTCTCGCGGTAGCACCAGGCGAGATCTCCGATTGTCCGGAACATTGACGCAATATCTCGCTCGGATGCTTTGAAGAACAGCACGTCGGGAAGATAGGCTAAAGTCTCTTTCTTCAGCGAGCTGCCTACGCGGCGCACTATTTCATCGGTAGGGTAGTATGTGATTTCCGGCATAAGGTCGCACGCATTAAGCCGTTCCAGCACCTGCGCGGGAGAGGTGCGTCGCCGCAGGTGCATCGCGTGCCAGCATTTGCGGCCGCCATTAATGAAAAGTGCCACCCTGTCGAGCACCTGCCGACGCTTTTCCTCGCTAAGTGTGGCCGGACGCACGAGTTGCATCGCAGTTGCCGAGGGCGGTACGCATGGGGTGCACGCTTTGGCGACGGAGGGACGTTCGCCGGCCTGCAGAGCGGCATCAAGCCACAGCGCTGCGGCATAATTGTCGCTGTAATCGGTCACGCGGGCGTCGTTGCGCGACAACAATGCTCCGATACGCCGCCCCGTTTCGATCCGGAGCGCTTTTGCTCCTCGACGTGTCTGCGACAAAGGGAAGACGTGAAGACGTCGCGGGGAAGTGTACTGCAAGGCAATGGCCTTCGCTCTGTCCGGCAATGGTTCCGACCGGTCGTCTCGCAGCCCGATGATGTCGTCAAGGCCCATGCCTCCGCAAGCCTGCGAGAATTCAAGGATGTCCAGCATGAGCTGGTATTCAGTGTTTCCCGTGCGCCGGTTTCGGAGCAGTTGTAAAAGCGGGGTGCAGTCGGCTGTGATATCTTCTTTTATTCCGGCATCGCCATACCCGTGGAACATGCACTTTGCCGGAACCCCGCTCATGGCTGTCGCCTTTCCGTATAGGGCGCCCATGCAGTCGAGGTAATATTTTGCAGTTGTAGCGAGCAGTCCGTCGATTGCCATCTGCTCGACCCATGCGTCCACTGCATCCTGCGATAAATCTTCAAGCGAGATGGTGGAGACTCCTTTCACGCGCTTGAACGAGTCGAATGCTTTGCGATAGGATGCCGCCGTAGTCGGGTGCATCTCTTTAATCGCAACTTCAAGGAGCGTTGCAGCCGTGGGTGAGCTATTGTTTTGGGCCTCAGTGATATCTGACCGTATGGGACTACTTAACCAATCCAATTTATGCAAGTGCTCTTTTATTCCCCGACGACATGCTTTTGCTGTGTGTCTCCGGAGTAAAAATAGTGTTATCGAAACAAAAGCGTGTCAAACGCTCCTAAGGATTGAGTGGCCGGTGCTTTTCCGGCATGGCTCGTTGCCGAGCCGGATAGTTTAATAAAGTTATGCAAAATTACGCCAATTTGGCGAGAAAAGCAAGTGTAGGGGCGAAAAAACGTCAAGGGCGTGGGTCGCCTTTGAGGAAAGGAGTTTATGGTGTGTTCTTTATTGGATATCTTTGATGGTGTGGGTGACGACGCCCCAGATTTCGAAGCGATTGTCGGGGGTGACGAGGATGGGGTCGAACTGCTCGTTGGCGGGAATGAGCCACACGGCGCCGGGGCGGATCTTGATGCGCTTGAGCGTGAACTCGCCGTCGAGGCAGCACACTGCCAGGGAGCCGTCGCGGGGTTCGAGCGAGCGGTCCACCACGATGAGGTCGCCGTCGCAGATGCCTTCGCCGCACATTGAGTCGCCGTGCACGCGGGCATAGAAGGTGGACGCCGGGTGGCGCACAATCTCGCGGTTGAGGTCGAAACTCTCGTAGATGTAGTCCTGCGCGGGCGAGGGGAAGCCTGCCTGCACGCCGCTTTCGGCATAGGGCAGGGGAATGGCCGAGGACAGGTCGGGGGTGAGCATGTCGAGCGAGACGTCCTTCATCAGAACACCTCCTCTTCTATGTTGTAGCGCGGGCGTGCCTTCACCTCGACGAATATCTTGCCGATGTACTCGCCCACGATGCCGATGGCCATGAGGATGAGGCTGCCGAGAAACCACACCGAGAGCATCAGCGACGACCAGCCCGTGACGGTGTGGTGGGCCATGTGCACATAAAGCACCCACAGCGCCACCACGATGTCGACCAGCATGAGGCCGAGGCCGGTGAGGAAGATGATGCGCATGGGCTTGGCCGTGAACGATGTGATGCCGTCGATGCTGAGTGCCAGCATCTTGCTCAGCGGGTATTTGCTCTCGCCGGCGGTGCGCTCCGTGCGGGCGTACTCGACCACGGCCGTCTGCAGGCCTATGTCGGGCATGATGCCGCGCAGGTAGAGGTTGCTTTCGCCGTATTGGCTCAGGATGTCGAGGGCGCGGCGGCTCATCAGGCGGTAGTCGGCATGGTTGTACACCGTCTGCAGCCCCATGGCGCTCTGGAATTTGTAGAAACTCTGCGCTGACACGCGCTTGAACCATGAGTCGCTGTCGCGCGACGAGCGCACGCCGTACACGATGTCCTTGCCCTCGCGGAACAGGCGCACCATGTCGGCCATCATCTCGGGATTGTCCTGCAGGTCGGCGTCGATGGTGATGGCGGCGTCGCAGCGCTCGCGCACGGTCATGAGGCCTGCCAGCAGCGCGGCCTGCTGCCCTCGGTTGTGGGCCAGGGTGATGCCTTTCACGCGCGGGTCGGCGGCGTGCAGTTCGGCTATGATGCGGCGGGTGGCGTCGCGGCTGCCGTCGTTGCTGCACATGATGTAGCTGTCGGCCGCCACGAGCCCCTCGGCCGCAAAGCGGTCGAGCAGGCTCAGCAGCGTGCGGGCGGTGGATGGCAGCACCTCCTGCTCGTTGTAGCAGGGCAGCACTATGGCTATGCGCGGGGCGTCCATGGCGGCCGCTTAGTAGTTGCGGGCTATGATGACGCGGCGGGCGCTGGGCTTGCCCGTCACCATGCACACACCGGGCTCGTCGGGCTGGTCCAGAGGGATGCAGCGTATGGTGGCCTTGGTCTCTTCCTTGATGCGTTCCTCGGTCTCGGTGGTGCCGTCCCAGTGGCAGAGGAAGAAGCCGCCGCCGTCGATGCGGGCCTTGAAATCGTCGTAGCTGTCGCACACATAAGTACGGTCCTGGCGCATCTTCAGAGCCTTGGCGTAGATGTTGTTCTGAATGTCCTCGAGCAGGCCGGCCACATGCTCGGCGATGCCTGCCAGGGGCAGCGACTCTTTTTCGAGTGTGTCGCGGCGCATCAGCTCCACGGTGCCGTTCTCAAGGTCGCGGGCGCCGATGGCCAGGCGCACGGGCACGCCCTTAAGCTCGTAGTCGGCAAACTTGAATCCGGGACGCTTGTTGTCGGCGTCGTCGTACTTCACGCTCACGCCCAGCTCCTGCAGACGCTCCACGATGGGCTTGACGGCCTCCGAGATGGCGGCCAGCTGCTCGGCGTTCTTGAAGATGGGCACGATCACCACCTGGATGGGAGCCAGGTGCGGGGGCAGCACGAGGCCGTTGTCGTCGCTGTGCGTCATGATGAGCGCGCCCATCAGGCGTGTCGACACGCCCCACGAGTTGGCCCACACGAGTTCGGGCTTGTTCTCCTTGTTCACGAATGTCACGTCGAAAGCCTTGGCGAAGTTTTGGCCGAGGTTGTGCGACGTGCCGCTCTGCAGGGCCTTGCCGTCCTGCATCATGGCCTCGATGGTGTAGGTGTTGAGCGCGCCGGCGAAGCGCTCGTTGGCGCTCTTGACGCCGCGCACCACGGGCATCGCCATATACTTCTCTGCGAAGTCGGCGTAGAGGTTGATCATCTGCACCGTGCGCGCCTCGTTCTCCTCGGCGGTGGCATGGGCGCAGTGGCCTTCCTGCCAGAGGAATTCGGCCGTGCGAAGGAACATGCGCGTGCGCATCTCCCAGCGCATCACGTTGGCCCACTGGTTGCACAGGATGGGCAGGTCGCGGTAGCTGTGGATCCAGTTCTTGTATGTGCCCCAGATTATGGTCTCGGAAGTCGGGCGCACAATAAGTTCCTCCTCCAGGCGCGCGTCGGGGTCAACGACCACGCCGTTGCCGTTCGGGTCGTTCTTCAGGCGATAGTGCGTCACCACGGCGCATTCCTTGGCGAAGCCCTCCACGTGCTCGGCCTCGCGGCAGAGAAACGATTTCGGGATGAGCAGGGGGAAGTAGGCGTTCTGCACGCCGGTTGCCTTAAACATCTTGTCGAGTGTCTGCTGCATCTTCTCCCATATAGCGTAGCCGTAGGGTTTGATGACCATGCAGCCGCGCACGGCCGACTGCTCGGCCAGGTCGGCTTTAACTACCAGTTCGTTGTACCACTGCGAGTAGTTCTCGCTGCGTTTGGTGAGGCCTTTGAGTTCTATTGCCATAATATATGATAGGTTTATTATATTCTAAGATGCAAAATTACAAAAAACACCCGACATAACCTTCATGCCGGGCGCGTTATTTTACTTGATGCAGTTTTGTTACTACCGAAGAGAGTGCCGTCGGCGGTGGAGAAAGATTTATGTCGCATTTATTGAGTGCCGGAAAGAAAAATGCGTACAGAGTGTTTTTTGCGCATTGGTAACATTTTATTACTAACTTTGCGGATGATATTGCGGAGAGAAACTCGCTCCGGCAGAATCGCATGGGTGCGTCTCTGTATTTTGACTCAGCACAATTACAACGAATTATGTCGAAGAAAGAAGAATTTGGGTCTACTGTTGAGATGTGCCCGGTGTGCAATGTCATGGCGCGAAAACCTCCGGCTCCCCGGCTGGACCCTCGCTCGCCCATCGCCGAACCTACGAATCGCAGACAAACTCACAATAATCTATAAACCTAACGGAAAGCAAATTGTTGTATGAAGAAATTATTAACCCTAATTGTGTTGGCTTTTATGGCAAACTCTATAACGGCCGAGGTGCTCCCTCAGCCCCGACATTCCGACAGCGGCATGAGCCTTGACGAGGCTCTGCGCCTGCGCCGCAGCGACCGCGAATTTGATTCCGCACGCGATCTCGGCTCGCAACAGCTTTCCGACCTGCTGTGGGCGGCCGTCGGCATCAACCGCCCCGACGAAGACAAGCTCACGAGCCCCACGGCTCTGAACAAGCAGGAGATAAGCGTGTACGTGTTCTCTAAATCCGACGTAAGCCTCTACGATGCACGCAAGAACAGCCTTACTAAAGTGGCCGACGGCGACCACCGCCGTCTCACGGCTCGCCGTGCCGGCTTTGAGCAGGATTTCGTCATGGACGCGCCGGTCGTGCTGGTGATTGTGGCCGATGTGGCCAAGTTTGAGGCTCCTGCCGATATGGCGACCCTTATGGGCGCCGTCGATGCCGGCATCGTAAGCCAGAACATCAATCTGTTCTGCGCGGCCGAAGGACTTGCCACTGTCACCCGGGCCACGATGGACACGCAGGCAATATCCTCACTGCTGGGCCTCGCTCCCGGACAGATGCCCGTCCTCAACAATCCTGTGGGTTATCGGCGATAGAAACGGGATTGACATTCATGAATAGACGGTAAGCACAAGGGTGCGGGGGCCGCCGTAGTCGCGGAACTCGCACAGGTATATGCCCTGCCATGTGCCCAGGGCAAGACGTCCGTCGGCTATGGGAATGGTCAGCGACACTCCCGTGAGCGACGACTTGGCGTGTGCCGGCATGTCGTCGGCTCCTTCCATTGTGTGGTCGTAGTACGGTTGATTCTCCGGCACGAGCCGGTTGAGAATCTTGTTCATATCGGAGCGCACGTCGGGGTCGGCATTTTCGTTGATTGTGAGGCCGCACGACGTGTGTTTCACGAACACGTTGAGCAGGCCGGCGGCCGGCAGCGGCGATGGCAGATGGCGCATGATGTCGCCGGTGATGAGGTGGCAGCCCCGCCGCATGGGCGGCAGGCGCAGTTCGGTCTGTGTGATCATCGCAGCGGCACTATGTAGAATTCCACGCGTCGGTTGGCGCGCCGGTGGTCGCGTGTGTCGTTGGCGTTGATGGGCTCGTCCTTGCCGATGCCGTAGATTACCACGTTTGTGTCCTTGCGGTCGGCGAGTTGCCACAGCAGGTCGTCCACGGCGTTGGCGCGTGCTTCGGTCAGTGCGTCGCTGTAGGCGTCGTCGCCGGTGTCGTCGCTGTGCACGGCCACAAGCACCTTGTACTCTTCGGGCAGTCCTGCCACTTCGGCAAGGGCACGCAGCCGCGAGAGTGCTTCGTATTTGGGCTCGGTGGCGTTGGCTGCGAACAGAGCGTCGCAGGGGAGCGTGGCGAGTACCACCTCGTCGTTGCGCAGCGTGTTGGTGCGCAGACCCTTGCTGCGCAGCGATGCCGAGAGCTTTTGCGCTTTTTCGGCCACGGCTGCGTGGCGCTTACGCTCGATGACGGGAGTGTTTATGTGCTCCTCCAGGCTCAGGTCGGCACTGTCGGCAGTCTGGGCAGAAGCTGCCGCAGCCATTGCCGCCATGACGCACAGGATCATGTGTCGAAGCTTCATATCAGGCTCAGTTCGTATTCTATTTCTGCGGCCACAAGCGGCTCGATGTGTTCGGGGCGGATCTCGTTGCCGGGGTCTTTCGCCAGCAGTTTGGCTGCGTGAGCGGCAATGGCGGCCGCGTCGTCGGCATCTTCGTCGTCGCAGTCGATTTCCAGATCGCCGTTCTCGTCGTAGTAGTCGAAGATTATGTCTATCAGGTTGAGAATCTGGTCGTCGTCGTAGCCTTCGGCTCCTTTCACATTGTCACGCATGTAGCGGATGGCGTCGTCTTCGTTGTATTCCATATTGTCAGAGTTTTGAGAGTAATTGCGGTGGGATGTCCATGCCGATCTGCCGTGCGGCGGCATCGATAGAGCATATCCAGTCGTCGGCGAGCGGCACAAGGACGTCGCCGCCTTCTGCCAGGTCGACGTGCAGCAGCGTGTTTATGGTGGTGGTGTCCACGTGTGTTATCGTGCCGAGTGTCCGACCCTCGGGGTCGGTGAGAGTAAAGCCCTCCAGATCCTCGGCATATAGGCCTTCCTCGTTGTCGCCTTCTTCGGGCTCGGGCAGCTCGCGGCGCAGGGCGTAGAGCTCGTGGCCGGCGTATTCGGCGGCAGCGTCGGCGTCGTCCACCCCGTCAAAAGTCAGCAGGACACCGCGGCTGCCGCGCGGCCGTTGTGCCGCGATGCGGAACGGCACGAAAATGCCGTCGATGCGCAGCACGGCGTGTCCGAGGCTTTCGGTGTCATAGTCGCCGTCGAGCTCCACCGACATTTCGCCGCGCAGGCCGTGGGGCTTGAGGATGCTGCCGATGGGAATGAGTTCGGTTGCGGTTATCATTTGCGCTTTCTTTTTTTCTTGGTCGTGGGCGGAGCCACGATGTTGAACTCGTGCAGCGGCAGCGAGGCGGCGTCCACGCGTATGCGGCCGTCGCTCATTTCATACAGGTCGCGGTACACGCGTTCGTTTTCCACACCCTCGGGGTTGATGGAGAGCAGCAGTTTTTTCATCTGGTTGCCGACCAGCGACAGCAGTTCGTCGCGTTCCTCGCCGGGAGGCATGTCGGCGGCAGCGGCCACCGTCAGCTCCACAAGGCGTCCGTAGTGGCGGCGGCGTGCGGGGTCGGTGTTGTAGTATAGTGCGTCGGGGCGCTCGTCATCGCCGGGTTTCTGCGGCATGTCGTAGGGTGTGTCCACGTCCAGACGGTAGTCACTCATTATTATAATGTGATCCCACAGTTTGCGGCGATACTCTTCCGCGGGTCCGGTGGGCGGGAAGATGCGCATCATGGCTGCGACGGTGGTGGCAGCAGCAGCGGTGCGCTGCTCGCGGTCTTCAATTTCGAGGCAGCGGTCCACCATGTTCTGAATGTTGCGGCCGTACTCCGGCAGCACGAGTTTCTTGAGATGGTTATTGTATGTGAGCATATGCTGTTGTGATGATTATTCGTTGATATTCAATTCTTCGCGTAGGAACGGAGCGGTGGGCGAATCGGTGCGTGCCACCTGCTCGGGCGTGCCCGTGGCCACAATGCGGCCGCCGTTCTCGCCACCGCCGGGGCCCATGTCTATGATGTGGTCGGCGCTGCGTATTACGTCGAGATTGTGCTCTATCACGAGCACTGTGTTGCCGCGGTCTACCAGGCGGTTGAGTATGCCCATAAGCGTGTTCACGTCGTCGAAATGCAGCCCCGTCGTAGGCTCGTCGAGGATGAAAAGCGTGCGGCCTGTGTCTTTCTTCGCCAGTTCAGTGGCCAGCTTCACTCGCTGATTCTCGCCGCCGCTCAGTGTGCTCGACGGCTGTCCCAGTTTGATGTAGCCGAGGCCTATTTCCTGCAGCACCTTTATCTTCTTGAGTATGTTGGGGATGCCGGCGAAGAACTCCACGGCTTGATTGATGGTCATGTCGAGCACGTCGGCTATGCTTTTTCCCTTGTAGCGCACCTCGAGGGTCTCGCGGTTGTAGCGCTTGCCTCCGCATGCCTCGCATGGCACAAGCACGTCGGGCAGGAAATTCATCTCGATGGTGCGGTAGCCGTTTCCGTTGCACACCTCGCAGCGGCCTCCGGCCACGTTGAACGAGAATCGCCCCGGCTTGTAGCCGCGTATCTTGGCTTCCGGCAGTCCTACGAACAGTGTGCGGATGTCGGAGAACACGCCGGTATAGGTCGCGGGATTCGACCGCGGTGTGCGTCCCAGAGGCGACTGGTCCACGGTCACCACCTTGTCGATGTGCTCCATGCCGCGCAGCTCGCGGTAGGGCAGGGGGTCGGTCTGTGCGCGGTAGAAGTCGCGGCTCAATATGGGCTGCAGAGTGCCGCCAATCAGCGACGATTTTCCCGAACCGCTGACGCCGCACACGCATGTGAGCGTGCCCAGCGGCAGATTCAGGTCCACGTCGCGCAGATTGTGTCCGGTGCAGCCGATGAGCTGCAGGTATTTGCCGTTGCCGGTGCGCCGTTGCGCGGGAATCTCCACGCATTTGCGGCCGGTGAGATAGTCGGCCGTCAGGCTGTCGGTGGCCAGCAGGTGCTCCGGGGTGCCTTCAAACACCACCTTGCCGCCTTTGCGGCCGGCGCCGGGGCCTATGTCCACAATGTAGTCGGCCGCGAGCATGATGTCCTTGTCGTGTTCCACTACTATTATGGAGTTCGACGCGTCGCGCAGCCGCTGCAGAGCCTCGATGAGGCGGCGGTTGTCGCGCTGATGCAGGCCTATCGACGGCTCGTCGAGGATGTAGAGCACGTTCACGAGCTCCGAACCCAGCTGCGTGGCCAGGCGGATGCGCTGGCTCTCGCCGCCGCTCAGTGTGGCCGACGCGCGATTGAGCTGTATATAGTCCAGACCCACGTCCACAAGGAAATGCAGGCGCGTGTTTATCTCTTTCACCACTTCGGCCGCAATGGCGCGGTCGCGCGGTTCCAGGCGCTCAAGCACCGTGCAGCTCCATTCGTAGAGGCGTCCGATGTCCATGCGCGTCAGCTGAGCGATGTTCATGCCGTCCACAAAGAAATGCAGAGCTTCGCGGTTGAGGCGGTCGCCGTTGCATTCGGGGCATGTCACACGCGAAAAAAAGCGCCCGCTCCAGCGGTTTGCAGCCGAGCCGGCATCGTCGCCCTGCTGCATCTCGATGTACTTTATCAAGCCTTCGTAGGTCTGAAAGTAGTTGGTGGTGCTCATGGTGTCGTTCTTGAGCACGAGACGCTCGTTTGTGCCGTTGAGGATTTCGCGCAGAGTCTCCTCGCTCAGTTCGCGCACGGGTGTCTTGATGTCGTAGCCGTTCTTCTCGCAGATGGCGGCGATTTGCCAGAATATCACGGTGTTGCGATATTTTCCGAGGGGCACTATGGCTCCGTCGTGTATGCTCAGCGACGGATCTGGTATCACCTTCTCGCTGTCCACGATGTCCACATAGCCCAGTCCTTTGCAGTAGGGACAGGCGCCCTGGGGCGAGTTGAACGAGAAATTGTGCGGCGCGGGCTCGCGGTAGCTCAGACCCGTCTCGGGGTCCATAAGGCTTTGGCTGTAGTGAGCTGCGGTGTCGGCCTCGGCATCGTAGATCATCAGTTGCTTGTCGCCGTGGCGCAGGGCATTCTCTACGCTGCCGTCGAGGCGCTGTGCGTCTTTGTCGCTCACCTGCAGGCGGTCTACCACGATTTCCACAGAGTGGTTTTTGTAGCGGTCAAGGCGCAATCCGGGCGTTATCTCCATGAGCTCGCCGTCTACGCGTGCGTTGACGAATCCCTTCTTTCGCAGCTGCTCGAACAGTTCCTTGTAGTGGCCCTTGCGGTTGCGCACGACCGGAGCCAGTATGTAGATTTTTCGGCCGGCGTACTGTTCAAGAATCAGAGCCACGATGCGCTCGCGGGTGTAGCGCACCATCTCTTTGCCGCTCAGATAGCTGCGTGCGTGGCCTGCGCGGGCGTAGAGCAGGCGCAGGAAGTCGTATATCTCGGTGGTGGTGCCGATGGTGCTTCGCGGGTTGCGGTTGACGGTCTTCTGCTCTATGGCAATCACAGGGCTGAGTCCGGTGATGAGGTCCACGTCGGGTCGCTCGAGCGACCCGAGCATATTGCGGGCATAGGCCGAAAACGTCTCTATGTAGCGGCGTTGTCCTTCCGCGAATATCGTGTCGAAGGCCAGCGATGACTTGCCCGAGCCGCTCAGTCCGGTAATCACCGTCAGCGCGTTGCGCGGGATGGTGACGTCAATGTTCTTTAGATTGTGCACGCGCGCTCCTTCCACCCGAAGGCAGTCGGCGCCGGGCATATGCGTGGCTTCCTTGCTCATTCGCGCACCCAGTTGGTGTTGAACACAGGCTTATTCTGCTTGGCGCGGCTGCGCGAGGCAGGTGTGGCCACCTTCACGGTATATGTCTTGCCGGCCTTGTTGGTGAGCTTGCGGGCGCGTATCCACGGATTGTCCTCGCGCAGCTGCTGATAGCTGATGCCCTGCTGTTTGGCCCATGCAGCCCAGTCGTCCACGGGACCGCTCACTTTCACCTCCTTGTACTCCAGAGGGTAATAAAGCTGGTCCCGGCGCAGGTTGAAGCCGTAAGCGGCCGGATTCTCCATTATCATCTTCATGGCAAGCACTCGGAACATGTAGCGCGAAGTCTCGTCGGTCAGATACAGGTCGAACGCTTCCTTGGCCTGCTGCTTCTCAAGCTCACTGCTGATGCGGGCCATGCCGCCGTTGTACGATGCCATCACCGCCGACCAGTCGCCGCCGTATTTCGCCAGTGCGTTCTTCAGATAGCGGCAGGCGGCAGCCGTGGCTTTCTCCACGTTGTAGCGTTCGTCCACCTCGTCGCTCACCTCCAGGCCGTACTGCTTGGCTGTGGCGGGCATGAACTGCCATATGCCTCCGGCCTTGGCTGCGGACAGCGCGCGCGTATTCAGCGAGCTCTCCACGCAAGCCAGGTAGAGCATGTCCTGCGGCACGCCGTTTTTCTTCAGTATGGGTGCCATCACCGGAAACAACTTGTTGGCGCGCTTGATTGTCAGCAGTGTTGTGCCGTGGGTGTAGGCCATTGAGGTGAGCTCACGGTCGAAACGCTCGTACATGTCGGTCCGGTCCAGGTCCACTTTCTTGCCGCACAGCGTGGCCGATGCGGGGATGTCCGGGCTCACCACCTTGGAGAACAGACGGCTCTGCGTCTGCTGCGCCCATATCGGCGTGGCAGCGGCCGCAGCTCCGAAAAGTATGATAGATACGATATATTTCTTCATGATTGTCTTGGGAAAGTCGTAGATTATTCGTTTGTCACAGTGCCCGACCTTTCGCGCGAGCCTATGATGTTGATGTCGCCGCTCAGTTTGTAATCACGGCCGTCGGCGCCTTTTGCACGGATTACATAATAATAAACGCCCGGCGCCACTTTTTTCCCTCCGTGGGTGCCGTCCCATCCCTGCGAGGGGTCGGTGAGCGTTATCATTTTAGTGCCCCAGCGGTTGAAAATGTCGCACTTGAACTCCACTATCGACTGATAGCTCACCCGCCATTCATCGTTCACTCCGGGACTTGTGTGCGGGGTGAATGCGTTGGGACACAATAGCTTCGATTCGCCGACGCTCACCTCGTAGGTCTCGCCGGTGTAGGTGCACGTTCCGTCGGCGTTGGCGGCAGTGAAGCGCACATACATGGTGCCGTTCTCTGTGAACGTGTAGCTGAACTCGTTGTCGCTGAACGTGTTCTCGTTGATGTCGAAGTCGGCCGTGCGCGATATCTGCCACTCGCGGAACGCCACCGCGTCCGTTGTCTCCGCGCTGAATGTTATCTCGCAGGGAGCGGAACCACCCAGTCCGCTTATACCGGTGTCCTGCTCGTTGTCGGCGTCGCGTTCGGTCTGTGTAGCCTGCGTGCGGGCATCCACGGCTACAGCCCTGTAGGTCGGGCTCTGGGCGCTCTGTTCCGCCTCCCACGCCCGCAGAAAGCGGTCGCCGCTCACGGTGAACTGCGTGTCGCACAAAGGAGCGGGCACATGGCTCGCGGCGTTCATCTGTGCCATGCTGCTCTGATGCTCTGCCTGCACGAATTGTTCCGCCTCCTCGTCATATACGAGGGTGGGGTAGCTGACCGTTATCTCGCGGTCAAGAATGAGTTCGCGCCCGTTTATGCTGTAGTAACGTATGGCATCTGCTTCGCCGCGGAAGCCGAGCACGGCGTAGTCGCAGGCATAGTCGCCGTCGGTAGGGTTAAGCCCGTCTATATGGAACTCATGGCCGGCATAGTCGGTGATCCAGTAGCAATGCTGTCGTCCGCCGTCGTCCACGATGATTCCGCAATCGCCGGCGCCGAGGACGATGCTCGATTCTCCCGCACCGGCTGTGGCCTGCATGGATTCGGCATACGCCCCGCCTGCCGCGCCGAATTTGCTCCACCGCGCCGTGGCCGAGGGATACGACACACGCACGCCTGCTGCGCTGCGCACCACGTACAGCCGCTCCAGCCCCGTAGAGGCCTCGGGCGTCACCTCCACCGGAGCGTCGCTTGTGTTTTGGAAATCAAGCGCATGCGCGCCGGCAGCGAATATGGAAAGCACGGCACACAAGGCCATGCGGCGTGTTTTGTTCATTGTAATCCGTTTAGCCTACAAAATTACAAAAAATCCTCCACACCCGCAAGCACCCTGCAGGTGCATGCTTGTTTGTCTTTCTCACGGGTTGCGTCCTTTGCGGTATTCGCCGGGCGTCAGCCCTGTGTTCTGGCGGAAATAGCGACCGAAGAACGACTGGTTCGGGAAATTAAGCATGTTCGACACTTCTTTTACACTCACATCGGGATTCAGCAATAAAGTCTTGGCTTCGGCTATAACGAAACGGGCGATCCACCCGCCGGGCGACAATCCCGACTTTTCGCGTATGATAGTGGCGAAATATCGCGGTGTCAGACTTAGCTCGCCGGCATAGAAACTCACTTCGCGTTCCTTGCGGAAGTGTTGCGACAGCAGCGCAAGAAAGCGCATGAAAACTGTATCCGAACGGCTTGCGCTCACATTGCCGGCCGGCACGTTGGTCATGTAAGCGTCCATAATCTCGTAAAGTAGCACCTGCGTCATGGCCATTACTATATGACTTGCGAACAGCGACGGCTCGCTGCGGCGCGTGCGCACCAGTCCCACGATGCGGTTGATGCGTTCGAATTGTTCCGCTCTCAGCGAAATGTGTGGCTGCATGCGTATCTGGATTATATGCTGGGAATCGCTGAACGCTTCAAGAGCCTTCAGCACCACCTCGAAATCGGCCGCGCCGTACACTGCCTGCACGTTCGGCGTGTAATCCACTACCGTCGTCTGTGCGAACGCCGAATACAGGTAGATGTCGCCCGGGTGCAGGGTGTAGCAGCGGCTGTCCATGTCAAGGGTCACGCTGCCTGCCGTACACAGCATAAAGGCGTTGCGGTCCATCTGTACGCGTCGTCCGCTGTCTGCAATGTTTGTTGCGTCAATGTCAAAAAGGTCTATTTCTGCAGTGTTCATGTGGGCAAAAAAATGATTGCACAAAAATAATAAAAAATTACAAATCGGACTTAATTATAATGCTATTTTTATGCTTGCGGCTTGTTTTGCGAACATATTGCACATTTGGGCAGGCCTGTGGTGCGAATCTATGATTTCATGAATCTCGGCTGATGTTGCGAAATGGCTGAAATTTTTTGCATTATATTTATTTTATGCTACCTTTGCGATTGTTAACTCAACTTTTTTCTGTAAAAACACAGCAATTATGAGCGAAAAGAAAAAACGTTATTTTTTGCCTGAAGAAGAAATACCACGTCAATGGTACAACATACAGGCCGACATGCCCAATAAGCCACTGCCTCCCTTGAACCCCGCCACCCGCGAGCCTCTGAAGGCCGAGGATCTGTACCCCATCTTCGCTGAGGAGCTTTGCCGCCAGGAACTCAACCAGACCGACCGTTGGATCGACATTCCCGAGGAAGTGCGCGAGATGTACAAGTACTATCGTTCGACACCGCTGGTGCGTGCCTACGGACTTGAAAAGGCACTCGGCACGCCTGCTCATATATACTTTAAGAACGAGAGTGTCAGTCCGATGGGCTCCCATAAACTTAACTCCGCTCTCGCACAGGCCTACTATTGCCGCAAAGAAGGAGTCACCAACGTCACCACTGAGACCGGAGCGGGCCAGTGGGGCGCATCGCTGGCCTACGCCGCCAAGCTCTTTGGCCTTGAGGCTGCGGTCTATCAAGTCAAGCTCAGCTACGAGCAGAAACCCTATCGCCGCAGCATGATGCAGACATTCGGTGCGCAGGTCACGCCATCTCCCTCCATGTCGACACGCGCAGGCAAGGATATTCTCACGGCCAACCCCAATCACCAGGGCTCTCTCGGCACGGCCATCTCCGAGGCTATCGAACTTGCACGCACCACCCCCGGCTGCAAGTACACGCTCGGATCGGTTCTCAGCCATGTCACCCTCCATCAGACGGTCATCGGTCTCGAGGCCGAAAAGCAGATGGCCATGGCCGGCGAGTATCCCGATGTGGTCGTCGCCTGCTTCGGTGGCGGCTCCAATTTCGGCGGCATAGCCTTCCCTTTCCTCCGTCACAACATCCTCGACGGCAAAACCACCCGATTCGTGGCTGCCGAGCCGGCGTCCTGCCCCAAGCTTACCCGCGGAAAGTTCTGCTACGATTTCGGCGATGAAGCCGGCTACACACCCCTGCTGCCTATGTTCTCGCTCGGCCACAATTTCATGCCGCCGAACGTCCACGCCGGCGGTCTGCGCTACCATGGCGCCGGTGTCATAGTTTCGCAGCTTCTTAAAGACGGTCTGATGGAAGCCGTCGACATCAAGCAGATTGAGTCGTTCGACGCAGGAGTGCTTTTCGCGCGTGCCGAGGGAATCATTCCCGCTCCCGAATCGTGCCACGCCATCGCCGCCACCATCCGTGAAGCCGAAAAGTGCAAGGCCACCGGCGAGGAGAAAGTCATTCTTTTCAACCTCTCCGGCCATGGTCTCATCGATATGGCGTCCTACGACAAATATCTGTCGGGCGACCTTGTCAACTATTCCATCAGCGACGAACAGATCGACAAGAACCTTTCCGCGCTGAAATAACAGTGCCATATAGAAAAACGGCATAATAATCCTGGCGGCAGCAGGACTATTATGCCGTTTTCTTTTTTTTTGCCCTTGTATATAGTCGTTTACATGTCGTCAAGTTCCTCGGATGTGCGTTCGAGCAGACTGGCGGCCAGCGTGTCGGCGCTGTGCACTATGCTCACCAGTGGATACAGTTTGCGCGCCGTGTCGTAGCTGCGGGTCTCCTCAAGGCTGTTCATGTTTATGCCCCAGGCGCCCATGTGCCAGCGTATGGCCAACATCTCGTCGTCGTTCAGCGCCAGGCCTGCACACAGCAGCCATATCACACTTTTCTCTCCGTGCCCCATCGGGAAATTGCGGTAACTCACCTTATAGCCTTCGCTGTCCACCCAGTTGCCCAGCTGGTCTCGGCGTTTCTTCACGGTGCGTTTGTATATGTCGGCCTTGCACACGTCGTGCAGCAGCGTGGCTATGGCAATGCTTTCGGGCTTCACCTCGTTCTCAAGCGAGGGCTCCAGCGCCTTCATGCCCTCGTACACGGCCATAGCCGCGTGGTATGTGTTGAGCGAGTGGCGCACGAGGCCGCCGGCTGTGTTCAGATGATGGCCTGCCGAGGCCGGAGCGTCGAAGAATCCGAGTTCTTCAAGGTCGCTCAGCACATAGTCCATGCCTTCTCGGCCCGTGGCCTTGAGCAGGCTGATGAATTCCTCTTTGTCGGCTTTTGTATCCATAAAAATCCTGTATTTGGTTTATGATGCAAAATTAGCGAAAAAAAAATCGTAAATTTGCAAAAAATCCAAAGACATAATCTATTCAACCTATCAAATGAACCTTAAGTCACTTGCTATCGCGGCCGTCGCATGTCTTTCATCGGCCGCCTCAGCTGCTCCCGCAGCCACCTCGAAGGTCGAGCTTAAGCCCGCGGCCGACGCTCCGATCATCAAGAAAGAAATCTACGGACAATTTGCCGAACACCTCGGACGTTGCATCTACGGTGGCCTCTGGGTGGGGCCCGAGTCCGGCATCCCCAACACTCAGGGCTATCGCACCGATGTGCTCAACGCTCTGCGCGAGCTTCATGTGCCTGTGCTCCGCTGGCCCGGAGGATGCTTCGCCGACGAGTATCACTGGATGGACGGCATCGGTCCGCGTGAAAAACGCCCCCTCATGGTCAACAGCAACTGGGGTGGCACGGTGGAGGACAATTCCTTTGGCACCAACGAGTTTTTTAACTTCTGCGAGCTGCTCGGTTGTGAGCCCTATCTCAGCGGCAACGTAGGCAGCGGCACCGTCGAGGAACTTGCCAAATGGGTGGAGTACATCACAGCCGAAAATGGCCCTATGGCCGAGCTGCGCAAAAGCAACGGCCGCGAGAAGCCATGGAAACTCAAATATCTCGGTGTGGGCAACGAGAGCTGGGGTTGCGGCGGCAACTTCACAGCCGACTTCTATGCCAACGTCTACCGCCGTTATCAGACCTACTGCCGTGATTTCGACGGCAACAAACTCTACAAGATTGCCTCAGGCGCCAACGCCGGCGACTACAACTGGACCGAAGTGCTCATGCGCGACGCCATGCACCACTTCAATGCTGTGTCGCTCCACTACTATAGCGTGGGCGATTGGAGCAGCAAAGGATCCGCAACAAAGTTCGACGCCTCCGACTATTACACCACGCTCGCCCTCTGCCTTGAAATGGAGACCCTCGTCAAGCGCCACAGCGAGATTATGGATCGCTTCGACCCGAGCATCACCAAGGGCCTTATGGTCGACGAATGGGGCACTTGGTGGGAGGTTGAACCCGGCACCAATCCGGGCCATCTCTTCCAGCAGAACACCATGCGCGATGCCATCGTGGCTGCGCTCACCCTCAATATCTTCCACGAGAATGCCGCTCGCGTCCACATGGCCAACATCGCACAGATAGCCAACGTGCTGCAGGCGATGGTGCTCACCAAGGATGCAGAAATGGTGCTCACTCCCACCTACTATCTGTTCAAGATGTATGTCCCCCACATGGACGCCCGCCTCGTGCCTCTCTCCGTTGCCACCGCTTCCCGAGCCGTCGAGGGCCGCAAGGACGTTCCTGCCATAAGCGCCACATGCTCCGAAAAAGATGGTGTCTACACAGTGTCACTGACCAACACCTCGCTCGACAATTCCGAAAAAGTGACTGTCGACCTTGCAGGTCTCGGTCTCGGGCTTGCCGGCGGAGAAGTGCTCACAGCCGCCTCCGTCAACGACTACAACGACTTTGGACAGCCCGAAAAAGTGACGCTGAAACCTTTCTCCGGCGCACGCATCGCCAAAGGCACACTTTCCGTAGACATGCCTGCCATGTCTGTAGTCACCCTTACGCTTAAGTAATTCTCTGGTACACACTGCATTTTGCCGCCACGCAGCCTGCCGCCGCGTGGCGGCTTTGTTTATCTCGGAAAAAATGGCTACTTTTGCATGTTATATATGAAAATGTATATGGACAAAAAGATAGCCGCACTCTTCGATCTCGACGGTGTGCTCATCGACAGCGAGAGCATCTACACGCAGTTCTGGGACCGCATGGACGCTCTGTACCCCACCGGCGTAGACAATTTCTCCTACGCTATCAAAGGAACGACACTCCCGCGCATCCTCGACACCTACTTCCCCGACCCCGAGGTGCAGGCGCAGCTGCGCGTTCATCTGCGTGAGCAGGAAGACAACATGGTGTACCGCATATTCCCGGGTGTGGTCGACTTTTTGAATGCTCTGCGCTCCGACGGTATTCCCACTGCGATAGTCACCAGCAGCAACAACGACAAGATGCACGCCCTCTTCGCGCAGCTTCCGGGGTTCCGCGACCTTTTCGATGCAGTTATCACCGATTCCGATGTGCGGCGCTCAAAACCCGATCCCGAAGGCTACCGGTTGGCGGCGCGCGTGCTCGGTGTGCCGTCAGAGCGGTGTGCGGTGTTTGAGGATAGCCGCGCGGGCCTTGAGGCCGGCCGTCGTGCCGGCGGCAAGGTTGTGGCCGTGGCCTCCACGCTTTCCCGCGAGGACATTGACGGACGCGGCGACATCATCATCGATTCTTTCAAGGACTTTACGCCCGCGCAGCTGCGCGCACTCTTCGCATGACCGCCGACCAGAAATTCTCATCCCTGCTTCTCGAAAACGCCGTCACGGAGCTTTCGCGTCTGCCGGGCATTGGCCGCAAGACGGCTCTGCGCCTGGCTCTGCACCTGCTGCGCCGCGAGCCCCGCGAGGCATCGGCTCTTGGCCACGCCATCATCGACATGCGCGAGGGCATCCGCTACTGCCGCGTGTGCCACAACATCAGCCAGGACGACGTATGCCCCATCTGCGCCTCCGCCGTCCGCGACACGCACACCGTGTGTGTCGTCGAAAACGTCAAGGACGTCATGAGCATAGAGAACACCGGCGAGTACCGCGGCCTCTACCATGTGCTTGGCGGTCTCATCTCGCCCATCGACGGCGTAGGCCCGGATGTGCTTGAAATCGCATCACTTGTGGAGCGCATAGCCGCCGGTGGCATCAATGAAGTGATTCTCGCTCTCAGTGCCACAATGGAGGGCGACACCACCAATTTCTACATTTACCGCCGCCTCGGGCAGTTCCCCTCCCTGCGCGTGACGCAGCTTGCCCGTGGTGTCAGTGTTGGCAACGAGATTGAGTACACCGACGAGATCACTCTCGGACGTTCGCTGCTCAACCGCACTCCTTTCTCCGACTCATTTGCAGGATGACCATGACACTCTCCGACGACCTCATACGCCTATCCGCTCCCGAACCGGCCGACCTTGATTGTCTCTATCTGTGGGAAAACGACCCTGAGTTGTGGCCATGCGGCGACAATTCTGCGCCTCTCAGCCGCCATCAGCTTGCGGAGTACATAGCCTCCTACGATGCCGACATCTTCTCGGCACGCCAGTTGCGCCTTGTCATCCGCATTGCTGCCACCGGCGAGGCTGTCGGCACGCTCGACCTCACCGACTTCAATCCCCGCGATCGCCATGCGCGTGTCGGCATTTTCGTGGCGCCGGATTTCCGCCGCCGTGGCATTGCCTTGAGGGCGCTCTCCCTTCTGCGTCCTTATGCAGCCGACACCCTCGGCATCCACACGCTTATCGCCATGACGGCCACCGACAACGAGCCTTCCCGTGCCCTGTTCTCGGCGGCGGGCTATGTCACCTGCGGCCGCATCCGCTCCTATCTTCGCCGCGGCCGTTCATATTGCGACATTATTGTATATCAAACGTTATTATAACTATTATGAAGACTGTAATATCCACCAACGCGGCTCCGGGCGCCATCGGCCCCTACAGCCAGGCCATCGACACCGGTTCTATGCTTTTTGCCAGCGGCCAGATACCCATCAATCCCGCCACCGGAGAAATACCCGAAGGCATCAAGGCGCAGGCCGCCCAGTCGCTTGCCAATGTAAAGGCCATCCTTGCCGCCGCCGGCCTCACCACCGCCAACGTCGTAAAGACCACCGTGTTCCTTGCCGACATGAACGATTTTGCCGCCATGAATGAGGTCTATGCCGAGGCTTTCGAAGCGCCTTATCCCGCGCGTAGCGCCGTGGCCGTGCGCACTCTTCCCAAGGGTGTGCTTGTGGAAATCGAGGTAATCGCAGTCCGCTGAACCGCGCAAATTTTCGTTCTCCTCTCTCCATTAAACTCAAAGCCATGCTCATAGCTTCAGCCAAACGTAAAGAAAACATCGCCGAATATCTGCTCTACATGTGGCAGATAGAGGATATCATCCGCGCCTTCGGCCTCGACATCGAACGCATTCAGCACAATATCATCGACCGGGTGCCCGACATCAACGACGACACTCGCCGTGCCATGCGCGAGTGGTACGAGTCGCTCATTGATATGATGCGCCGCGAGGAGGTAGTCGGCGGAGGACATCTGCAGATCAACCGCAACACTATCGGCGACCTTGCCGACCTGCACCGACGCCTGCTGGCCGACGGCCGCTATCAGGACTATACCAAGGCTTTCTACGATGCGTTGCCGGTCATAGTCGACCTTCGTTCGCGTTCGGGAGAGAATCCCCCCGGCGAGGTAGAGACATGCTTCAACGCCCTTTACGCCACACTGCTCATGCGCATGAAAAAACAGGAAATAAGTCCCGCCACGACCGACGCTCTCGCCAAAATCACCCGAATGACGGCTCTGCTTGCCGCCTACTACGCCAAGGACGAGCGCGGCGAGCTCTTCGGCAAAGATGAAGACGACACCGATGAAACGCATTCTTGTTAAATTCTTCGCCTCATATCTGGCCCTTGTGCTGGCCTTTGTTGTGCTGAAGCCGGCTTTCATGCTGGCCCATCACAGCCTTTACGCATCTGCTCCGGCTCGTTCGCTTGTGGCTGCCATGTGGCATGGGCTGAGTATGGATCTCAGCATGGCCGCTTATTTTATGGTGGTGCCGGCATTGATCATCCTTGTGTCGTGTTTTGTTGGCGGGGGCCGGGTGATGCGCCGGATCGAGTGCGGCTATTATATATTCTCCGCCCTCGTCATCTCGCTCATCGCTATCCTCGACACCGCGCTCTATAGCTACTGGGAGTTCCGCCTCGACACCACGCCGTTCTACTATTTCTTCTCCGCTCCTGCCATGGCCATGGCTTCTGTCACCACGCTGCAGGCCATAAGAGGGCTCGTGGGATGGCTCGTCGTGGCCGCGCTGTTCTATGCGCTGTTCTATTATGTGGCTGTGCGCAAGCCCATGCCTTCATCGGCACATACAGGCCGCTATGGCCGTGCCGCTCTTTCGGCATTCCTCATGGTTGCCTTGTTCGTGCCCATGCGCGGTAGCGTCACGGTATCTACCATGAACCTCAGCCGGGCCTATTTCAGCTCCGACATGCGCCTGAACCATGCCGCCATCAATCCGGCGTTCAGTCTCATGTACTCGCTCACCCATAGCGATGATTTCGCGTCCAAGTTCCGTTTCTTCTCCGAGGACGAAGCTCGCGGGCTCGCCGCTCCCATGACAGGGCCTTTTGAGCCGTCCGACTCTACAGCGCATCTGTTGTCAGTCGAGCGCCCCGACATATATGTGATAGTGCTTGAGAGTTTCTCGTCCCACCTGTTGCCATGCATGGGTGGCGAACCTATCGCCATGCGTCTCGATTCCATCGCCCGCAGCGGCCTGCTGTTCGACAACATATATGCTTCCAGTTTCCGCACCGATCGCGCTCTCGTGGCTGTGCTCAGCGGACTGCCCGGACAGCCTGACGAAAGCCTGTCGAAGCATACTGCCAAGATTGAGCATCTGCCCTCTATTGCCTCGGCTCTCGCGGCCGAGGACTATGATTGCTCCTACTACTATGGCGGCGATCCCAACTTTGCCAATAAGCTTGCTTTTCTGCGAGCAAGTGGTTTCGACAAAGTGATTTACGACAAGGATTTTCCCGTCGCCGACCGTATTTCCAAGTGGGGCGCGCCCGACCATGCCGTGTTCAATCGCGCATTCTCCGATGCCCGGCGCAGCGGCAACGGCCCCCACTATCGCGTGGTGCAGACGGCGAGCAGCCACGAGCCTTTCGATGTGCCCTACGATAACCCCCGTTTTCCGGAAGGACCTAAGCGGGCCTTCGCTTATGCCGACAGCTGTCTCGGCGCCTTTGTCGACAGCCTCCGAATGCTTCCTTCGTGGAATCGCTCGCTTGTGGTCATCGTGCCCGACCATTACGGAGCATATCCTCCTCGTCCCCTCGAACCCATGACAGCGCGCCATCATGTGCCTCTCGTGCTCACCGGCGGTGCCCTTGCCCGCACCGGCGAGCGCATATCGCGTCTTGGCTCACAGACCGACATAGCCGCCACGCTGCTCACACAGCTCGGTATTCCCTCGCAGCAGTTCCGTTTCAGCCGCGACCTTCTTGCTCCCGTCGACAGTCTGCGTCCTCCCTTCGCTTTCTTCAGCGAGCCGGAGCAAGTGATGCTCATCGACGCCGACGGCGAGGCCATCGTTCGCCTTGCCGACTCCGAGGTGCAGGGCAGCGATCCCACCGGACGCCGTGCCAAGGCCTACCTGCAACAGTTGTACAACTATATTGACAGCCTGTAATGATTGAGTTTCTGAGCAACGCCGACACAGAGGTATTCCTCTTCTTTAACAGCATGCACACGGACTATCTTGACCGCTTCATGATGATGTTCACCGGGCGGTTCGTGTGGGCGCCGATGTATGCGGCATTGCTCTATACCATTCTGCGCAATTGTCCGCCGCGTCGGGCGCTTGTCACATCTTTGTGCGTTATCCTTGCCATAGTCTTTGCCGATCAGTTCTGCGGCCATCTGTTGCGCCCGGCGGTTGCGCGCTTGCGCCCGGCCAATCTTGAAAACCCTCTTTCGGCTCTTGCTGTCATAGTCAACGACTATCGCGGAGGTGCCTACGGCTTCCCATCCTGCCACGCGGCCAACTCTTTTGCTCTCGCCACATTCTGCTCGCTTTTCCTGCGCACGCGCCGTGCCACGCTCTTTATTCTTGCTTGGGCTGCTCTCAACAGCTATTCGCGTCTATATCTTGGCGTGCACTATCCGGGCGACCTTCTGGTAGGAGCCGTGTTCGGTGCCATATTCGGAGCGTTGTGCTACGCTCTTTCACGCATCATCCCGCCAGCGACGGCCTATGTCGATGTGCCGCTCGCCGGCTCATTCCGCACCTCCGACCTCATGATGCTGGTGGGTGCATCCACAGCCGTTTTCATCGGCATATACGCCCTCTTTCCGTAGTTTGGCATTGTTATAACAATGATTAAAAGCCACATATATGACAGAAGATAATCGCATTAGATACTCGCGTCTCATCGCCATTGACGAAATCGGCAAGGAAGGGGTGGAGCGATTGAACGAATCAAGAGTGCTTGTTGTCGGCTGCGGAGCATTAGGCTCCATGGTGGCAATTCAGCTCGCGGCCTCCGGTGTCGGGCATCTGAGGATTGTAGACTTCGACACCATTGATATTTCCAATCTACAGCGTCAATTCTTTTTTAATACAAGTGAGGCAGGGATGTCCAAAGCGGCTGTTCTTGCAAAAAGAATCAAAGAACTCAATCCTGCTGTGGAGGTGGAGGTGTTTGAGGAGATGCTGGGCAAAAGCAATGGCCGCAGACTTGTTGAAGGATGCGATTTTGTTGTTGAGGCTACGGACAATCACTCGTCGATGATGCTTATAGACGGAGTCTGCAATGAGGCGGGTGTCAATTGTGTTCTGGCCGGAGTCAAAGGCTTTTCCGGGCAGGTAATGACCTGTCTGCCAGGCGGTCGAAGATACGCTGATATCTTTCCGGAGGTGGGAGATCAAGGCATGCTTCCATGTGCGATAACGGGTGTTGCAGGCCCGGCTGCCGCTGTGGCGGCGAGTGTGGAAGTGGCGGAAGCCGTTAAGTCTCTGGTGGGGGTGGAAATGTTGCTGTCGGACAAGCTTCTTGTTTTTGATCTGCTCAACATCCGATTCGAGGTCCTGGACACTTAGACCCCGTTCCCCAATATTTGTTAACGCCGGGGTCGTATATCTCTGAGTGATTTTTGTCTTGTGACGAAGGAGCGTAGCCTTTGCTACGTGA